>JBFWYF010000097.1:0-12936 GCA_050186685.1 Pirellulaceae bacterium | reverse complement strand
TGTTTCCTCAGCTCGCACATTGTGCGGACGACCTGTGCGTCATCCGGTCGATGCACACCGACGTACCCAACCACGAGCCGGGTCTGTTGCTGATGAATGCCGGGCACCAGCAGCCGGTGCGACCGTCGATGGGATCCTGGATCAGTTACGGTTTAGGCTCCGAGAATCAGAATCTGCCAGCATTCATCGTCTTGGCGACGCGTCGTCCCGTAGTGGGCCCCGCACTCTGGTCCAATTCGTTTCTGCCAGGTGCGTACCAGGGAATGTCGGTGGACACGAGCGAGATGGACGTGAACAAGCTGGTGACCAACTTGCACCATCCCACGCTCAGCCGCGCCGACCAGCGCCGGCAGTTGGACCTGCTCGCCCAGCTGAACCAGCTGCACCTGGAACAGCGCGACCACGATGCTGCTCTGGAAGCTCACATCCGCACCATGGAAACGGCCTATCGGATGCAGGCCGAGGCCGCAGAAGCCTTCGACCTGAATCGCGAGCCGGAGTGGATCCGCGATCGTTACGGCCGTACGAATTTCGGCCAATCCTGCCTGCTGGCACGTCGACTGTGCGAACACGGGGTGCGGTTTGTTCAGGTGTATTATCTGTCCAAGAACAACAATCAGCCCTGGGACACCCACTCGAATAACGACGACGGGCATCGGCGATTGTGCCAGGATGCCGATCAGGCGACCGCGGCACTCCTGGTCGACCTCAAGCAACGCGGGCTGCTCGAGGACACGCTCGTCGTGTGGGGTGGGGAATTCGGTCGCACGCCGTACGCCGAGCTACAGGAGAAGGCCAAACATGGAAGGGACCATCACCATACCGGCTTCTCCGTGTTCCTCGCCGGAGGTGGAGTGCGCGGCGGCCTGATGTACGGCGCCACAGACGACCTCGGGATGCACGCAGTCGAGAACCGGGTCCACATTCACGATCTGCACGCGACGATTCTGTTCTTGCTCGGTATCGACCATGAGCGTCTTACGTACCATTACAGCGGCCGCGACTTTCGCTTGACCGATATCCACGGGCGGATCGTACACGACATCATCGCCTGACGCCCTGTCGCGGAACTCGCCAGAGTTCCGATCCTCCGTGGCCTCGAATGGCTAATGCGCCGCGGCGCTCCGTCTTCCGCGCCTCGGTAGCGGAACTAGCCGGAATTCCGATCCTCCGAGGCGCCAAATGCCTGCTGCGCCGCGACGCTCCGTCTTCCGCGCCCCTGCAGCGGAACTCGCTAGAGTTCCAATTCTTGGTGCTCTATCCGTACTCCCCGACTAACGTAACAGGGCCAGGGAGAAGACCGGTCCGGACAGCGAGATATCGACGTCTTCCGGATCGATGATGGTGCTGCGGACGGACAGGCCCGAGTAGAACTGGTGCTCGTAGGCCGCGGTCGCAACGAGCGTTGCGCCGTTGCCCAACGGGCGATACCATTCGCCACCGAACCGCAGCTCGGTAATCGGGACGGCGGTACCCCGTGATTCGATGGCAGCAAACTGGGTATGCCCGATCAGAAAGCTCTGCCGCAGTCCGGCCACGAGCCCGAGGTTGCCGCGGACCAGCCGCCGCAGTTCGGCGGCCACCGTCAGTCCGGCACCGTCGAAGTCGTGAGGACCACCCTGCCAGTTCGCGAAGTTCACTTCACCGACACGCATGCCGCCCAGCAGCAGGACTTGCCATTCGTTCAAGGTGAGGTCCGCGGCAGCTTCGACATCGAAAAAGTTGACGTTGAACCGATCCGCGGGCCGGTCGCCGTCGGCGTTGTAATGGAAGAATCGACCGCGCAGTCCCACTCCCGAGGCGTTCTGATAGCCGAACCAGTACCGGCCTCCCGGCGTGCTGGTGAATCCCTGGAACCAGCCAAACGCGCCGCCGGCATTGCCGACTGAATGGTTGGCGAAGACGTCGAAGACCGGAATGTCAAATCCCCCAATCCAGCCGCCGCAGCCGGCCTCTTCGACTTCACATCCCGTTTCGCAGTTGATCAGCGTCACGTTGTCGTCGACCGACATCGGGACCTGCGGTTGAAATTCCGTTGGAAAATAGACGTCGGTTGACTGGGCCATTACCGAGCTGCATCCTAGAACGGCCAGAGCCGTCAGGAAGAAATGTGCCAGCTTCATGAACCGCCTGCTCCATCGCGAGTGCTTGAAAACTGAGTCTTGACTTCCATTCAAGACATCTATCCCCTGCATCGGCGCCACCTGAATGGCGTTTCCAGTATTACCCGTCCGTCCCCCACACTCGGCAATTCCGTCAACCTCGTTTCGCCAGGTCGACGCGACCGGCAGGAGTTACCGCAGTGGGGATGGTCGAGCACGCTGGCGGTGCCCTCCGCGATGAGCTAACCGGAAAGGTCACCGCAGACGCGAAACAGAATTCCCGGCGGGTTTTCCACGTTGCCGCCATGTTGCCGATTGGGACAAGTCGCCTGGCCCGTAGCTGCTATTACCTGGCATGGGAGCTGGGCGGCAGAAGCTGTCGGATGACGCGGCATCCGATGATCCAACCTCGCTCTCGCTCGCAGTGAGCCGGTTCGCGACGCACCATTTCCGCCTCGTAGAACTGGAACGGGACGGTGCCCATGGCGACGATCAACCAGCGCGAGCGGGGCAGGGAGTCGTGATAGAAGGAGAATCCTTCCACCGATACGTCCCGGCACTGGACGAGCTTGAAATCCATTTGCGGGGGCAACCGCTTGCCGTCATAGAACGCGGCTAACTGCCAACAGTTGAAGCCCTTGCGACCACCATTGCGGCGGTCGGACGCGTCGTCTTCAGTGGGTTCGGATTGGGGCCCGGTGACAAGCATTGAAGGCGAGGTACCAGTCCCGACGAGTCGCGGTTTCGCGGTGAACCAAGTCAACATTTGTCGACCGAGCTGCGACCATCCCATCGCAAGAATTTTCCTGGAATTATCGATCCGCCTGTTGCCCTGCGTTCTCGCGGTCTCCGGTGACCGGTTCTTGGAATCCGCGGCACCTCAGGGGGATTGGTGCAAGCCTACACCACACCCTGTCCCGATGCGGACGATCCGGCTGCGCAGAGGCGCTCACAACCACCCGATCCAGGGGGATTGAATCGGGCCATATCAGTTGTAGCGGACAGCGCCGAGCAGCAGTCGGGCGAACGGAGGGCCGGTTCGCGGGGGTGCGGCACTCGATGCTTGGGACGGTTAGTGCTTGAAGTGGCGGCGATCCGTGAAGATCATCGCGATGCCATGTTGCTGGCACGCGGCGATCACCTCAGCATCCTTGACGGATCCGCCCGGCTGAATCACAGCGCTGACCCCGGCTTCCGCTGCTTTGTGGATCGAATCGGGGAAGGGAAAGAAAGCATCCGAGGCGAGTACGGAACCGTGTGCCCGTTGGCCTGCCTTGCGGATGGCGATTTCGACCGCGTCCACGCGACTCATCTGCCCCGCGCCGACTCCGCATAGTGCGGTGTCCCGAGCGAGGACAATGGCATTCGAACGGACGTGACGGACCATTGCCCAGGCGAACCGCAATTCGTTCCAGAGCGGTTCGGGTACCGTCTTGTCCGTTACGACGCGCCACGAGGACTCGGGATCGGGGTCACCATCGACTTCCTGGACCAGCGCCCCCCCGTCAATAAAACGAACTTGACGGCGGCCTGACGGTGCCGAGGGATCGCCGGTCGCGATCAACCGTACGTTCTGACGCCATTTCGGGCGCGTGGTCAGCAGTTCGAGTGCGAGCGGCTCGAAGTCGGGAGCCGCCATAGCTTCGATGAACAATCCGGGCTGAACCAGGAATTCGGCCGTGGCGGCATCCACGGGACAGTTGAACCCGAGTACCCCGCCGAATGCGCTGAGCGGATCGCCGGCCATCGCGCGCTCGGTGGCTGTGCGGAGGTCCGCCGCTGTGGCGGCACCGCAGGGATTGTTGTGCTTGATGACCGAGACGGTGGGATCGGGCCAGGACCGGACGATAGCCAGGGCGCTATCCAGATCGAGCAGGTTATTGAAGGACAGTTCCTTGCCGTTCAGTTGCCGAGCCCCCACCAGACTGGCCCCGGGTGCTCCCGGTAACCGGTAGACGCCCGCGCGCTGGTGTGGGTTTTCGCCATACCGCAGGGGTGCATGCCAGGAAAGCGTGAAGCGGATTGAGGGAGGCAGTATCGCGTCGTCCTGGGCCGCGAAGTAGCCCGCTATGGACTGATCGTAATCCGCAGTGCGGGCGAACGCGGCAGCCGCTAGCCGCTGACGCAGTGCCAACGACGTACCGCCGTGTTCGGCTAGTTGCTCCCGAATTTCGGTGTACTGGTGAGGCGACGTGGCGATCGTCACGAAAGCATGATTCTTCGCGGCTGCCCGCACGAGACTGGGTCCCCCGATGTCGATCTGTTCGATCGCTTCCGCCGGGGTTACTCCGGGACGCTGAATGGTGGCCTCGAAAGGGTACAGGTTCACGACGACCAGCTCGAACGGCACGATCTCAAAATCTTGGATCGCTGCCATATCGTCGCGCCGATCGTGGCGACATAGGATGCCGCCAAAGACCTTGGGATGCAGTGTCTTGAGCCGGCCATCCATCATCTCGGGAAAACCGGTGTAATCGGCGATGTCCCGTATCGCCAGGCCGGATTCCTCCAGATGCCGCCGCGTGCCACCGGTGCTGAAGATCTCCACACTGGCGGCGGTCAGGGCTTGGGCCAATTCCACCAGACCGGACTTGTCGCTGACGCTGATCAACGCGCGGCGAATGGGCGGCGCAAACTCGTTGTTTTCCAGGGGCACGATTCCCGACCTTTCACCCAAGAATCGGTAGTGGAGCACACGGCCACGACTACGTCGCCCGCGCCCGCGGGAGTCGCCTGAGGATGGGCCGCTCCGGTTCCAACTAAGACTTTTTCGCGCGCCGCTCCAGCAAGACAACCGACGTATCGTCGTGGCGGCCCGAACCTTTCGTAGCGGCATTCGAGTCGGCAAACAGCTTCTCGAGCGCCTTGTCGAGCGGCAGATCGCGTGATTCCTGCAAGCTTTGAGTGATGCCCTTGATGCCGAACTGATCGTGCTTCTGGTCGCCTTCCGCGGGAAAAGCTTCATCCAACCCGTCGGTATAGATCAGCAACCGGGAGTTCTCCGGGATGTACGCGTCGCACTCTTCGTACACCCAATCCGAGTCGATCGCGAGCGGCAATCCGCCTTGCTCTTCCGAACCCAGGCATCGCACCTCGTTCGTGTCCAGATTCTGGAGCAACGGCATCGGCTGTCCCGCTGAGGAAAAAATCAGCCGGTGGCGCTGGACATCCAGCGTGGAATACAGCAGCGTGATGAATCCCCCTTCATCCTGCACGATGTCGCTGCTGCACAGCCGGCGATTGACCTCCGACACAAAATCCACCGTGTTCGGATACCGCTGGTCCCGAATCATTCGGATCAGGGTGTGCATCGTCATGATCGACATGCACGCTTTCACACCGTGCCCCGACGCGTCCCCGACCAGCAGAATCAGCTTGTCGCTGTCGAGGTTGAAAACGTCGTAGTAGTCTCCCCCCGCCATGATCACCGGATTGTCGCCGACGATCCGGATCTGCGAGGGCTCGTACCGGGCGACGACTTCGTAACCATCGGGAGCAGGAAGATCCCGCGGAATAACCGATTCCTGCAGCCGCCGGACCGAATCAACTTCCTCCCGCAACCGCTCGGCCAGCATGCGGGACTTCTGCGCAAGGGCAGCCGCCATCGCGGCTTCCATCATCGACGGCAACAGGAAGATGTAGTCTCCTTCTGAGTCGCGCATGAGATGCGAGTGCAACCCGTTCGAGATGAAGCGAGCTAAGTTGGTGAATTCGCCCTGCCGCCAAGCCCCCACCACGGGGACGTGCGGCATCGTTTCCTGGACTTTTTTATACAGAGCCAGCGAATCTTCCTCGTTCGGAAAATTGGTGGCCAGTAAGACTACGTCCCAATTGCCTCGAACGATTGCCGCCTCGAACTCCGCCGCATCCGAATAAATCGCCGCGCTGGATTCATCCACATTGAGAATGAGGTCGATCGTCTCCGCTTCAATTGCATTGTCCCATCCTACGAGGATACGCATGACCGCTGGTCCTACCTTTGAGTCCCTGGAAATTCGACACTACCACCAATACCTAGGCGGTTTCTGCGCCAGGCCGCGTTGATCGGAAGCGAATGTTTTCGTCACTCGACGCTTGCGTCGCCATCATGATAAACGAACGCGTGCGGAATTGCACGGGCCTCTTTTCGGCAATTGCTCTGCGGCCCTCGATACTGCGCCCGACAGTTGACCGCCGTGAGCCATTCTAGGCGCGAAGGAGAACCCTTCTCGCCGCCCGCCCCCCGCTGAGAAAATTCGAATTATGCCGACATTGGATTGATCGGCCGGTTCCGAAGCGATATCATCGGGGCATGCTGTTTTGAGACTCAGTATCAACTCAACGGTTTGCCATGCACTCGACCATTGCCCAAGCTTTGCTCCCTCTTCATCTTCTGCAACGGGGACAGGTCGCCGAGATCGGAGAGCTGATCGGCAAGACGGAGCAGATCCATCGGTTGCATGAACTGGGTTTACATGTGGGGCGGCGCGTGGAGATGGTCCAACCGGGAAGTCCCTGTATTTTGAGGCTGGATGGACAGCGTTTATGTTTCCGTCATAGCGATGCGCTCGCCGTCTTCGTGCGGTGTGCCGGCTAATGAACCGCAGAAACCTCTCAGGTGGAGGGGTGGTACCGGCGCCACATGTCGAGAGACAACCAGGCTGGCCTGGGAACGACCAGCCGGAAACCGGCTGGGCGGGCTGCACGGCGGCTCGTTAGGATGGGGAGCGATGTGTTGCCAACCGACTGCGGCAGAGGGTTTGTAGGAGCGGATGCGGATGTTGTTGTCGGAACTGGCGATCGGCCGTCATGGGCAAGTGCTCCGGGTCGAAGGGTCGGACGACATCAGTATGCGACTGATGGAAATGGGTCTGACGCCTGGGGTAGCCGTACGGATGTTAGGCAAAGCTCCGTTGGGAGACCCGCTCGAAGTCGAGGTGCGGGGTTACCGCTTGAGCGTTCGGAAAAGCGAAGCTTCGCGCGTCGTCATGTCTCCTTCGACCGCATAAGCGGGGTCGATCCGTCCTGGGGAGTCAGGGTGAGCCCGAAGCATGAAGTCTCCGCCCGGGCGGGGCCTGCCTGGATCCACCTTGCCGTGCCTTCTCTCCTGATTATTGCCGCCGACATTGCTCGCCGCGTGATGCCGGCTGGCAGACCTTGAAGTGCAACATGGCCACGTCGACCCCAACACGAGTGCAGCATATTGCCCTGGTGGGCAATCCCAACACGGGCAAGTCGACGTTATTCAACGCGCTGTGCGGCATGCGTCAGCGCGTCGGTAACTACCCCGGCGTGACGGTAGAAAAGAAGCTGGGACGCTGCGAGATTGACGGGGTGTCGTATCAAATCATCGATTTGCCGGGCAGTTACAGCCTGGCCCCCCGATCTCCGGACGAGATGATTGCTGTCGACGTGCTGCTCGGACTGCAGCCGGATGTGCCGCGGCCCGACGCCGTGCTGTGCATCGTGGACGCCAGCAATCTGGAACGCAACTTGTACTTGGTCAGCCAGGTGCTGGAGCTGAATCTGCCGACCGTCGTGGCATTGAACATGACGGACGTCGCGGAGGGAAAGGGAATTCGGCTGGACGTCACCGGCTTGAGCAAGCGCCTGGGGGTTCCGGTCATTCCGATCCAGGCTCATCGCCGGCAAGGGCTGTCTGAATTACGCCTGGCAATCGGGGCGTTGCCGACATCGACTCCTTGTCCTCCGCGCAGCCCGTTTCCCGAGGCATTCCAGGCCGAAGTGGCGCGTATCGAGGCCCGCACGGCGGGACACGGCCAGCGGGGACTGCCTCGGTATCTGGCCGAGCGTTTGTTACTCGATGCGAGCGGTTTTCTGGCGACGTGCCGGTTGCCGGGAGTCACGAACGAGCTTCTCGCCGAGGTGGACGCGGCGCGGGCGAGACTGAAGGCGGCCGAGGTACCCATTCCCGCTGTCGAAGCAGTGGCCCGGTATCAGTGGGTGGGCGAAGTAACCGAGGGGCTGATCACGCGCACCTCGCGCGACGAGCTGACTTGGACCGATCGGCTGGATCGCGTGCTGACCCACCGTGTGTACGGCACGCTCATGTTCCTGGCCATCATGCTCGGCATGTTCGAGGCGGTGTTTCACCTCGGCGACTACGCGTCCGGGTGGATTGACCGGCTGAACGGTTTCCTGACGGAAATGGCCGTGGGGCGGGTGGCCGAGGGCCCGCTGCGTTCTTTGCTGGTGGACGGTCTGATTGCGGGCGTGGGGGGGATCATCACGTTTCTGCCGCAGATTTTCGTCTTGTTCTTTTTCATTGCGGTACTGGAAGACTGCGGCTACATGGCGCGCGCTGCCTATTTGATGGACAAGCTGATGTGCCGGGTCGGGCTGAGCGGCAAGTCCTTTATCCCGCTGCTGTCCTCCTTTGCCTGTGCCATCCCCGGCATCATGTCGGCCCGCGTCATCGAGAATCCGCGCGACCGCTTGATCACGGTCCTCGTGGCGCCGTTGATGAGCTGCAGTGCCCGCTTTCCGGTCTATACCCTCTTAATCAACGCGTTCATCCCGGACCGGCATTGGTTGCCGTGGCTTCCCGGGTTGCGATCGCTGGTCATGTTCAGCATGTATCTGATCGGCATCGTGGCCGCCGTGGGGGTAGCGCTGGTGTTGCGCCGCACGTTGCTGCGCGGTCCCACCCCACCGTTCGTCATGGAGCTTCCCACGTACAAGATGCCAAGCCCGCCGCTGGTGGTGCACCGCATGCTGGACAGCGGCTGGTCGTTTGTTCAGCGGGCGGGCACGTTGATCCTGGCGGTCTCGGTGCTCGTCTGGTTCGCGGCGTATTACCCCCGCAATCCTGCCTCGCTGCCCCCTTCGTTGGTCGCGCGGGCCACCCAGCTTCGCAGTGAGCTGGCGGCACCGCCGGCGCCTTCTCCTACGCCGTCGCCAGCAGCTGGCGATCTGGCAGAAGGGAGGAATGCCGGGGAACTCGAAGCGGAACTGGAGGCCGTCGAAAACGAGATACAGGGCGAGTACCTGCGTCACAGTTTTCTCGGGCGGATGGGCCGGTTGATTGAACCGGTCGTCGAACCGCTGGGGTGGGATTGGCGGATCGGTTGTGCCGTAATCGCATCGTTTCCCGCTCGCGAAGTCGTCGTCGCAACGCTGGGCGTGATTTACAACCTGGGACAGGAGCAGGACGAAGAGTCGCCGACGCTGCGCGAGACGCTGCGCGAAGCCAAGCGAGAAGGCACCGATGCACGCGTGTTTTCCGTTCCAGTGGCGTTGTCGCTGATGGTGTTCTTTTCGCTGTGTGCCCAATGTGTCTCCACGCTGGTGGTCATGCGGAGGGAGACCAACAGTTGGCGATGGCCTGCATTTACATTCGTTTACATGACGGCCTTGGCCTACGTTGCGGCGCTGGTTGTCTACCAGATCGGAACGCGTTGGCCGGTATAGGACCGACGGGGCACGAAATAGCAGGGGGGCGATGATGGAACAACATGTCACCGTAGCAACTGCCGTGGTGGCGGCTGCCATTTATCTCGCCTTCCGCGTCGGAGCGGTGCTCCGGGGTACAGGGCGAGCTGGCTGTTCGTCGGGCTGTGCCACTTGTCCCGCGCATTCCTCGGCGCCGGTAGCAAGCGTACCGGCGACCATCGTGACCGTGGAGCAGCTGATCCAGTCTCGTCGTCCAGGGCAAGCCTTTCCCCCGCCAGCCCCCGGTGGCATCCGCGACTTGCGCGGACGCGACCCGTGCCGGTCACGTCGGCCTTAGGTGGGTCGACGGACTCCAGCCCCCTCTGTTGCGCCTTGCATCCCGCGGCGACGAAGCACAGACTGTACGACGGTTTCGATCACGTACTCCCGCCATAATCGACCAACGATGTACCTACGCTTGGCCCGTCGCATGTTGGTGGAAACTGACAAGCGACTGCTGTGGAAACTGTTCTGGAACATGGGCGTCAAGGGGCTCTGGTCCGTGTACCGGCACCAGCAGCGGCTCCGTCGCGGACAGTTTTTCCCACCTTATCTCTACATTTCGATCATCAACAGCTGCAATCTGCGCTGCCAGGGCTGCTGGGTTGATGTCTCGGCCAAACAGCAGAAGATCGATCTGCCGGCCATGAATCGGATGATCTCCGAGGCCAAGGCGATGGGCAATTCGTTCTTTGGCTTGCTGGGAGGCGAGCCCTTCATGCATGCCGAGCTGTTCGACATCCTGGCGGCTCATCCCGATGCCTATTTCCAGGTATTCACGAACGGCCAGTTCATCGATGAAACAGCCGCCCGACGGCTCCGGCAACTGGGAAACGTAACGGTACTGATCAGCATCGAAGGCAGCGAAATTGTCAGCGATGTGCGACGAGGCCGGCCGGAAGTCTATAGTCGATCGATGACCGGTCTGCGGCACTGTCTTGAGCAGCGCGTGCTCACGGGAGTTTGCACGAGCCTCTGCCAATCCAATATCGACGACCTGCTGACGGAGACCTGGGTCGACCGGCTGATCGAGATGGGCGTGATGTACACGTGGTTCCATATCTACCGACCGGTGGGACCGGACGCCGCGGTAGAGCTGGCGCTGACGCCCGATCAGCAGCGGCGGGCGAGGCAATTCGTCGTCGACATGCGGGTCAAGAAGCCCATCATCTTCATCGATGCCTACTACGATGCGGACGGCCGCGCCCTCTGCCCGATGGCCACAGGCTTTACGCATCACATCAGCCCCTGGGGCGACATCGAGCCGTGTCCGATCATCCAGTTCGCCCACGACTCCATCCACGACTCGCGTCCGCTGCGCCAGGTTTTCAACGACTCCGAGTTCCTCCGCGATATGCGGGCCGCCGCGGCGACGCACACGCGCGGCTGCATCGTACTCGAGCGTCCGGATGTGATCCGACAGCTGGTGGAGAAACACGGGGCACACGACAGTACCGCCCGGCACACCGCGCTGACGGAGTTGGCGGACATGCAGCCGCGTTCGTCGCAATACGCCCCAGGTACGGAGATCCCCGAGAAAAGTTGGGCTTACTGGCTGGCCAAAAAGATCGCATTCCACGAGTACGGCGTCTACACGCGGCACTTTCGTCCCGAGAATTGGCAGCCCCCGTCGCCTCAGCCGCCCTTGCCTGAGCCCTCGGCGCCGGCAGGGGCCGATGCGCCAGCCTCGTCGCTTGTCCAGCTACGCACCTGACCCGCACCGTACGCGCATGAATCGTCCCGATGACATTTGCCCGCGTCCCGATCGTCCGCCCCAGCCCGCGACACATCCGCTCGCGGCGCCGATTTATCCGACATCCGTATGGGTCTGCCCCGATACCCGAACTGCGGAACAGATGTTGGCTGGCGCCGAACCCGGGTATGTCTACCAGCGAGATGGCCACCCCAACGCGGATCTACTCGCGGAAAAGTGTCGGGAATTACATGGTGCCGACCGGGCGGTGGTGACTTCGTCGGGCATGTCGGCGCTGGCACTGGCGCTCCTTTCCCAGTTGGAACCGGGCCAGCATGTCGTGGTTAGCCGCATGCTGTACGGCCGCAGCCTGGGACTGTTTGTTCAGGAAGCCGCACGCTGGGGCATCCGCAGTTCGCTGGTGGATCCCACCTGCCCCGCCGATGTCGCGCGGGCGATGACGCCTGCGACGCGGCTGGTCGTAGTCGAGACCATTTCCAATCCATGCCTTGTAGTGGCGGATCTGGCCGCGTTAGCGGATGTGGCTCACCAGGGACAAGCTCGGCTGCTGGTCGATAACTCGTTCGCTTCGCCCGTTCTCTGCCAGCCGCTGGGCTGCGGGGCCGATCTGGTGATGGAAAGCGTCACGAAAATGATGAATGGACACAGCGATGTGATTCTGGGCCTGCTGGCAGGTCGCCAATCGGTCTGGGAGCGAGTGCCCTGGTTGCTGTCGACCTGGGGCATGTCCTGCAGTCCTTTTGACAGCTGGCTGGCCAGTCGGGGTTTGGCGACCCTGCACTTGCGCATGCAGCGAGCCTGCGCCAACGCGCTCGCCGCGGCACGATACCTCGTCGCTCAATCCGCAGTCGCGGCGGTGGACTATCCCGGCTTGCCGGAACATCCTCAACACGCCCTGGCGAGCCGGCAGTTTCAAAGTCAGTTTGGATCCATCGTGACGTTTCATCTGCGCGGGGGTCGAACGGCCGCAGACCAGTTCATTAGCGCGGCCGCGAGTATCCCCTTTTGCCCGTCATTGGGTGAATTATCGACCACGCTCAGCCACCCGGAATCCACCAGTCACCGTAATTTGAGCGCCGAGGAGCGGCACAGTTTGGGTATCGGTGGCGGCACGGTCCGGCTGTCTGTGGGTGTGGAATCGATGGAGTTTGTCCTCGAATCGCTAGCACGTGGGCTGGCTGGCATCGGGTGAGTGAGCTCCGAGGCGCAACGTCTTCGAGCGGCGCGTGGTATTCCCCGATATTTCGGAATGTGGGCCTCGACTCTTGACGTAACCTCCTGAATCCACTACCTATACGACAGAGAGTCTAGGTTGCCAGAGGTTCACGGAGACCCGTATGGGGAAAAAAGAAGAAGCATTGGAGGTCGATGGGACGGTTACCCAGGCGTTAGCGAACACTCGCTTTCGCGTTCAATTGGATACCGGCGTGGAAGTCATGGCGCACGTGGCAGGACGGATGCGCAAGAACTTTATTCGTATCGTCCCAGGCGACAAGGTCCGAGTTGAGCTTTCCCCGTACGATCTATCTAAAGGTCGGATCGTCTTTCGGGAACGATAAGAGCCCGCAGAGGTGCCGCGCAAGAATTCGGCATTGCCGAAGCAAGGCAGAGCGGCCAGACTGCGCATAAATCTCTGCGCGAGGTGCGGCGCGGAATCGGAGCCGCGATTTAACCGACATCACCCTCGCA
>JBFWYF010000096.1:0-12955 GCA_050186685.1 Pirellulaceae bacterium | reverse complement strand
TCGTAGCGGAAGTCGCCAGACGACGCGTCAGCGGCGCCGGAAGACTTCCGTGGCACAAAAGTGCGGAGTCGGAAGTCTCGCGACTTCCGCTACTCTCGAACCGTAGCGGAAGTCGCCAGACGACGCGCCAGCGGCGCCGGAAGACTTCCGTGGTGCAAGATCAGCTGCGCGGCAGCCATTTCTCGAGGACCTTCTTACGGTCGTCTTCGCTGCCGGTCAGCAGGGTCGTCGCCGCCGATTCGTCGTTCCCCAGCAACTGCTTGACGGCCGCTTGAGTGTCTTCATCGGACAGCAGCTTGCTGCGGTGGTAGAACCGGAGCTCGGCCAGCAACGGAATAACGTTCTCGGGTTTGGACTGCAGCAAGGCGGGCAGCCGGGAGTTCTTGACGGCGTCTGGCGGAAAATCCGGTAAGGCCATGACCACGAGGTTCTTGTCGATGTACTCGAAGTGGCTCTGCACCGCTTTGTCGACACCGTCATCCTGATTCTTCTGGCGAGCGAGTTCGACCTTGGTGTTGGTCAATTCATCGCGCGACTTGAACAGGGGTTTGGTGGGCTTGGAGACATCGTAGAACTCGATCACCGTTTCGTTGATGATCAGATTGGCCCGATTGATGGTGATTTTGACGTTCACCAGGGCCAGCACGTCGAGTCCTTCCTTGCGGGCCTTTTCGAGCAGCGTCTTTTCGGGACCGGTGCCGACGGAGATCAGGCCGGGCATCACATGATTGATGCCGCCGGCCCGGGCAGCGCCAGCCGGGACACCCATCGCTTCTCCACCGGGCAAGCCCTCGCCCGGAAGTCCGGCGTTGGCGGGATCGGCTTCGTAGCTGTTGCTCGTCGTGTTGCCGGCCGGCATGTCCTGGAAGAACTTGCCGAACCTCCCGTCGGCGATTCGGTTCTGGAATTCCTGCAAGACCTTCTCGCCAAACTCGCCCGTGTAACGCTTGATTGCGGCGTCCTGGATTACGGAACCGCCACCGCTCGCGCCGACATCGAGACCGCCGGCAAGATCGCCGCCGGGCACGCCGTCCGTGCCCCCGCCGGCGCCGCCGCCACCTTCCCGTCGCTTGCCGATGGAGAGGCCTTGTGTGGTTCCGATCGGCTTGGGATCGCCTTCAAAGCGCGGCGGTGCGGTCACCGTCATTCCGATTCCCCAGCGCACTGCCAACGCGGGGCGTCTCAAAGCGGGGACCCATTGATAGCTGCTCAGGACTTCGGACGCACCGGCGTCCGATGTTAATCCCCAAGCGTACCAATAGAGGAAGGCATCCTTGTCACGGCCTTGCTGGTTAGCGTACTTGGCAAGTCCATCCAGCGTCGTGGGCTTGGGCGGGGGTGCGGCGCCGGGGACTCCGCCGTCCGTATTCACGTCCCCGGGCAACCCGACGTCGCCGGGCAGCGTCGCGGCGGCCGGAGCGTTGTCGTTGGCGCGATCATCGCCGATGAACGCGGCCTCGTCGCCAGGAAGTCCGGCGTTGGCGGGCGCGACATCGCCCGGCAAGGTGTCGCCTGGCATCGTGCCATCGGCTCCGGCCTCCGGCAGATTCGCCGCTGCGTCGCCCGGATTGGGCACGTCGGCGGCCGGAGCCCCCCCCATGTCATCACCCGGCAGTGCGGCTCCTCCGTCAGGTTCCAGCGTATTCTCTGTCACACCAGGTTCCGACGAGTCGCCACCTCCACATCCGACGAAGAGCAATGCCCAGGCGGCAAGGACGAGCACACCAATGAAATGACGCATGACGCACCTTCGGAGTATCGCAGGTAGAAAGCTGTCTGTCGCGGCGAGGAGCCCAACAGCGACGTATTATGGCAATCCTCCCCCCCGCTGTCGAGCAACGGCAAGCCCCCGGCGGGAGCTCGCTCGGCGTCGCCTGTCTTGGCTAACCGGTACGGCTCCCCACCGCGCCCGCTAGCACTCACCCATTCCGCATGGAATCCGGCCCTTTTCGCAGCAAATTTGCGCGAGAGTGGACCGATAACGAAAAAACGGAGCTTCATGGCCCGGACGGCGGATAGGCTGGCTGGACCGGACTCCGCGCCGCACGGACTGCGGCGTAAGGACCGCGAGGTTGGCACAGGGAGGGGAAGAACATGCGTTACCGCGTGCTGGGGGCGTTGATCTTGAGTGTAGCGGGACTCGGGGCGACTGCCCTCGAGGCCTCCGATTTCTGGTACCGCTCGCGCGTCGACTTTTATCGCAACAATTGCTGGCCGCAGCCGTTCCAAAATGCAGACCGCGAGCTGACGCGAGCTCCCTTGATCGCCATGACGGCTGCCGGTTGGCGTCAGAACAACACGTTGAGCGATCACTTCTTCAATCTGGAATCGCAGGCGATCAATCCGGCAGGAGAATTCAAACTGCGTTGGATCGTCACCCAGGCGCCGATGCATCGACGCACGGTTTTTGTCCTGCGCGGACCGACGCCCCAGGCTACACAGGCGCGCGTGAATGCCGTGCATGTGGCCATGGACAAGATGCTAATGGGAGAGCCGCGTCCCGAGGTTCTCGTGACCACGATTATTCCTCCCAACGCATCGGGCGACTACTTCGACCAAGTGGATCGCCAGCTGAAGGAATCGATTCCGGCGCCTCGGCTGCCAGCCATGGAATCGACGAGCGGAGACAACTAACGATCACGACGGCGTCAGCTGCGCATCCGGTCCCGCGTGGCAAGCGACCTCGTGGTTCGCCCCGCAAAGACAGCCGAGTGCATCCGCCGACCCCGCCGGCGCCTCGGGCGCTGCGGGGACCTGGGACCGGTCACGGGAGGGAACCGCATGGTTCGCAGAAACAAACGAAATCTGGCGACATGGCTGCTTGCCGCAGCGACGACGTGTGGCTGCGCGAATCAGTCTCCATGGGACACGTCGCCGGCCGCCTATCCGCCTGGAGCGGCGCCGGGAACACCTTGGGGGAGTGCCGCGCCTGGACAAGGAGCCGCCGGGAATCCGATGAACGGAACACCGCAGGGAATACCGGGCGCTCCCGCCACGGATCCCCTGGGCACGCCGCCTCCGCAAGCCGCGGTGGCTGCGTCCGGGTTCAGTGGCTCCATGGTGTTGGCCTCCATGCGCCAAGCCGGCACTTCTGTTGCCAAAAGCCTGCAAATCCAACCCAAAGTGATTCCGGCCCCCGACCCCGTCAAACTGGATAGCTTCGGCGCCGCCGATCAATCGGTGGCAGCCGAATTGCATTACCACGCGGGTCGAGTCTTCGAAACCCAGAACAGCTTGCCTTCCGCCGCTGCCCATTACCGCGATGCCCTCGCCCGCTCGCCGCGCGACGTCAAGCTGCTGGTCAGCTATGCTCGCGTGCTGGATCGCATGGGGAATGTCCAGGAAGCCGACAAGCTCTATCGGCAGGCGATCGAAATCGATCCCAATAACGCGTCAACCTACAACGACCTGGCGATGTGCCATGCTCGCCATGGGAACGTCGATCTCGCTCTCGGTACGCTGCAACGCGCCGTCCGCCTTGAGCCGGCCAATCCACTGTTTCGCAATAATTTCGCGGTGGTGCTGGTCGATGCTGACCGGCACGAAGAAGCCTTTCAGCACCTGCGCGACGCGCACGGCGAAGCCATCGCACACTACAATTTGGGCTACTTGCTGCTGGAGCGGAATGCCCGCGATGCAGCCGTCTTCCATTTCCAACGAGCCCTGAACGTCGACCCGGGCCTCGACGTAGCTCGTGACATGTTGCACAGCTTGCAACTCGCCCCGGGGCACTCGGGCATGGCTCAAACACCGCTGGCGCCTCCGAATCCGGCCATGCCTCCGCAACACCCCTCGGTAACCCGACTGCCCCACGCGCTACCGTCGTCGAACCTGGCCGGTGGCTTCGCTGACACAGTCCGCTAGGGCGCTGAGGATCCGCGGGGCGACGTCAGGGCCGCACGAGTTCGACTCGCCGTACTGGGCTCGCGCTCGGCCAAAACAGAAGGGGGCCACGGCGTCCCACTGGCCGCGCGGGATAATGTACCCGATCTCGTCATTCGCCAGCCCCATCAGCACCCAACGGTCGCCGGGCAGCAGTTCGCTCACGGTGGGTTCCGGCGGCGAACCAGGAAAGTCGGCGCCGGGATCGGGCGGGCCCGGTTCGCGCCGATACACCAGCTCGGGATAGAGCTCACCGGGGATACACGCCACATGCACATTCCCGAGCCCGAGATACGCGACTTCCGTGCGGACTCCGTCTGCCTCGCCATTCGCTGATGCGCCGGATCGCGATGCGTCCGGCCCATGTGAGGCCGCGTCGACCAGCTCTCGCTGGATGACACCCAATTCCTGCGCCGCTCGGTATAAGGCATTGCTTACGGGGATCGCGACTTCGCGCGTGGCTAGCCGTACCGGAGCCAACTCGACGGGCTCAGCCTTTTCGGAGGCGCTCCACGCCAAGTCCGCCACCGCCTCGCCATAGACGCGCGCGAACTCGAAACTTCCTTCACCCAGCAGACGACCGTCGGCGTCCCGCACCCGGTCGTCCGGGGGCGCCATCAAGCCGCCGACGGCGCCCGACACATAGACGACGGGGCCGGCCCCGCGCCGTTCCAATGCGCGGACCGCGTAATGTGGAAAGTCGGCGGTCACGAGCGTGTTGCGACTGCCGAGGCACTCGGGATGGCAATTCCACTGCACGAGCAGGCCCGCGGCGCCGCCGTCCGCGAGCCGATGAAAGCGGACGACTCGCAGTACGCCATCTCGGACGATCGGTTCGCGGCTGTCGCGCAGCAGGCTCTCGTCGGCGGCCGTGCCATACGATACGCGCACGGGCTGCAGCGCGCGTTCGGCCTGCCGGACCGCCTGCTCGCACTGATGGATGATGGTGCGGAGATAGTCCGAGTCGACGCCGCGCTGGAACGGTGTGGCTCCCCAGATGCCAATGACGTCCGGCCCCTCGTGATTGTGGGTGCTGGCTACCAGCACATACCGGAAGTCAGGCAATCGCCGGCGAATTTCCCGGACGATCGGCAGCTGCAGCCCGACGAGATCGACCGATACCACCGCAACTTTTTCTTCGCCGATACGCAGCACGACGCAACGCGCTGCCAGGGAGTCGTGTATGCCGGTCGCGCGACGACCCGGTCCGTAGCCGGCCAGCCACACGGGGCGTGCCCGGATATCGGGCGTGATGTCGCAGAGCGCGAATCCGGCGTGAACGGTCGTTTGTCCCCACGCGACGCCCGAGTTCATGACCGTAAGGATTCCCCACCCGAGCAGCAGGACAATTTGCAGGGCACGCATGATCGCTACATCCTTCCTGACCGGTAGTCCGCAGCGGCTATGGTACTCTTGCCGCGCGATGTGGCGAAGGCGGCCAACTGATCGTGCAGCGATCAGGCGCCCGCGAGCGAAGCAAGCATTTCTCCCATCCTGCAAATCTGTCCACTGGGCGTGGTGCATTTTTTTGAGCGATGCGCGACCACCGGTCGTGCGGAGATAATCGCCTGTTTTTCCGGTCCAAACGGTCCAGGTTCCGTCGACCTGTCGGTCCTCTTGGACAAATCGCTGTTGCCCGTAGGGTCGGCGAGAATTAACCTTTACTCAGGTGAAGAGGTCGCGGAGCACGAGGGCACGGAGTTTGCAACTCGAGCTGACCTGTCACGCGGCGCCGCAAGAGACGCCGCGTGGTTGGCGATGGAGTGGCCGCTGTTCCACCTTTTCCCTCCTCCCCAGAGTTCTTTTCCAAGTTCTGGCAGCGTCTGCACTTCGTCGATAGCCGTGGGAACGGCATTTCTGTGCGACGAGTTTCCTGGACCGTGTTCGCCCGGGTTTGACCCTGCGCGATCCGCACGGTGGCAAGAGTTAGCTGCGCTGCGAGAGCGAGGAGAGGAGCATGGGAGAGGCGAGTGGTTGACCGCCGTGCCGAGCGCGGTGCAGACCTGTCGAATTCCCGGTTGCGGGGGCAGGACGGGTGTCAGCCAGAGCAGCGGTTACGCCGTCGACCGGGAGCCGCGGGCTGGGAGCCGAACGCGGAATTCCGGGTGGCGGAGTGAACAACCTGGGCATCGGCGGCTGAGAGCCGGTGCGCAACGCACGTGGGAGCCAATACCATGAATCGTGGCCGCGACATCATTTCCCTGGTGGCATCACGCCAGGATCTCGAGCAGTTCCGGAAGAAGCACTGGGTGGGAACGTTCGACGAATACCTGGACATTGCTCGGCAGAACCCGCATGTCGCGCGCAACTCCTTCGAACGTCTCTATGACATGATCTGTTCGTACGGCTCCCATGCCTATGAAATCGGTCGTGGAGAATACCGCGTCCATTATCATTTCTTCGACGACCCCGACGACGGCGGACGCGATGCAGTCTTCGGACTCGACGAGTCCCTGGAGTCGTTCGTGAACGCACTCAAGAGCGCGGCCAAGGGATATGGCATCGAGAAACGCGTGCTGCTGCTGCACGGTCCGGTGGGCAGCAGCAAGAGCACGATCGCCCGCCTGTTGAAAAAAGGGTTGGAGCGGTATTCCTCGCGTGACGACGGAGCGCTCTATTCACTCGGATGGGCCATGCCTGAGTCCGACGAAGTCCTGTGGTGTCCCATGCATGAAGAACCGCTGCATCTTATACCCGAGCGGTTTCGCGGCGAAGTGCTCAGCATGCTCAACGCATCGCGAGGCGAGGAGCACGATCGCATTCGCATCGTGGGCGAGTTATGCCCGTATTGCCGATTCCTCTACACGGAGCGGCTGAAGAAATATAGTGGCGATTGGACCCGCGTTATTGGCGACGTGCGCGTCAAGCGGTTGATCCTGAGCGAACAGGATCGTATTGGCATTGGCACCTTTCAGCCCAAGGACGAAAAAAACCAGGATTCGACGGAGCTCACCGGCGACATTAACTATCGGAAGATTGCGGAGTTCGGCAGCGACAGCGATCCTCGAGCCTTCAATTTCGATGGGGAGTTCAACATAGCCAATCGGGGCGTCGTCGAGTTTATCGAAGTACTGAAGTTGGATGTCGCCTTTCTGTACGACCTGCTGGGTGCCAGCCAGGAACACAAGATCAAACCGAAGAAGTTTGCGCAAACCGACATCGACGAGGTCATCATCGGGCACACCAATGAGCCCGAGTACCGGCGCTTGCAGAACAATGAATTCATGGAGGCCCTGCGCGACCGGACGGTCAAGATCGACATTCCGTACGTCACCAAGCTTAGCGACGAGATCAAGATCTATGAAAAGGACTACAACCAGCGCAAGGTGAAAGGGAAGCACATTGCGCCGCATACGATCGAAATGGCCGCGATGTGGGCCGTGTTGACGCGCCTGGAAGAGCCCAAGAACGCAAGCCTGACGTTGCTGCAGAAAATGAAGCTGTACAACGGCAAGACGTTGCCGGGATTCACCGAGGAGAATGTTAAAGAGCTCCGGAATGATTCCGTGAACGAAGGCATGATGGGCATTTCGCCACGCTATGTACAAGACAAAATCTCCAATGCGCTCGTCGCCCATCCGGAAGCCAAGTCCATTAATCCGTTTATGGTCATGAATGAGCTTGAGGCCGGTCTCAAGCATCACTCATTGATTACGAACGAGGAGCTGCGCCAGCGCTATCGGGACCTGTTGGGTGTCGTCCGCGAGGAGTACGAGAACATCGTGAAGAACGAAGTCCAGCGAGCGATCGCGGCCGATGAAGATGCGCTGAAACGGCTCTGCGGTAACTACATCGACAACGTCAAAGCCTACACCCAGCGCGAAAAGGTCAAGAACCGCTTCACCGGCCAGTACGAAGATCCGGACGAGAGACTGATGCGTTCGATCGAGGAGAAAATCGATATTCCGGACAGCCGCAAGGACGATTTCCGCCGCGAGATCATGAACTATATCGGGGCCATGTCCATCGACGGCAAGACATTCGATTACAAGTCGAACGAGCGCCTATACAAGGCGCTGCAACTGAAGCTGTTCGAAGATCAGAAGGACACTATCAAGCTGACCAGCTTGATCTCGAACGTCGTCGACAAGGACACTCAGGCCAAGATCGACGTGGTTAAGCAGCGGTTGATTCGCGACTTTGGTTATGACGACGAAAGCGCGACCGACGTACTGCATTTTGTCGCGAGCATCTTTGCGCGTGGCGATGTGCGGCGGCGGGACTAAGGGAGGCGCGGCTGCCTCGATGAGCGTTTCCGATACCGGGTTCGACGCCCATTCCGTGGAAGCGGGAAGTTGCTATGTCCATGAAGATAGATCGCGACCGCACGCGCTTTCGTGAAATCGTGCGGGGAAAAATCCGCGAAAACCTGCGCAAGTATATCACCCATGGGGAGATGATCGGCCGTAAAGGCAAGGATCTGGTCAGCATCCCGCTGCCCCAGCTGGACGTTCCCCATTTCCGTTACGGGCAGAACGGGCGAGGCGGAGTAGGGCAGGGGGACGGAGAGGTGGGCAAGCCAGTCGCACGCGGCGATCAGGATGGGGAGGGAAAAGGAGAAGCGGGCGCTGACCCCGGCGCCCATGTCCTCGAGGTCGACGTCTCGCTCGAGGAACTCGCCGACATCCTGGGCGACCAGTTGGAGTTGCCGCGCATTGAGCCGAAAGGCCGTGCCAACATAGCTCAAGAAAAAGCGCGCTACAACAGCATTCGGCGGACGGGGCCCGAGTCCCTGCGGCACTTCAAGCGGACGTACGTTCAGGCCCTCAAGCGGCAGATCACCGAAGGTGTCTACGATCGCGTTCAGCCCCGCGTCGTGCCGCTCAAGGAAGATCGACGCTACCGCTCCTGGGATCGCTTTCCCGAGCCGATGGCCAACGCGGCCATTATCTATTTGATGGATGTTTCGGGGTCCATGACGGACGACCAGAAGATCATCGTGCGCACCGAGGCCTTCTGGATCGATACCTGGCTGCGCAGCCAGTACGACGGGGTCGAACGGCGATATGTCATCCACGATGCGGCCGCCAAGGAGGTGGACGAAGATACGTTCTACCATACCCGCGAGAGCGGGGGCACGCGTATCAGTTCCGCCTACAAAGTCTGCTCGGATTTGATCGATCAGTCGTTTTCGCCCCAGGAATGGAACGTGTATTGCTTCCAGTTCTCCGACGGTGACAACTGGGGTGAAGACAATCGGCAAGCCATTCAGATGCTGCGTGAGAAGCTGTTGCCCCGCTGTAACTTGTTCTGTTACGGCCAGGTTGAGAGTACCTACGGCAGCGGTGAGTTTCTAAAGGCTCTGGAAAACGCCTTCGGCAAAGACCACGAGAACTTGATTTTGTCGGAGATCGAGAACAAAGACGCGATCTTTGATTCCATCAAGAAGTTCCTGGGAAAGGGGAAGTGACCTCGTATGGTGGCGCTGCATCGGTTTCGGCCTATTTCGCAGGAGTTGAGCGACCTGCAACAGAAGATGGAAGGACATGCCCGCGATTACGGGCTGGACTTCTTTCCCACGATTTTCGAGGTCGTCGACGCGGACCAGCTAAGTGCCGTCGCGGCATTTGGCGGGTTTCCGACTCGCTATCCCCACTGGCGCTTCGGCATGGAGTACGAGCAGCTCCAGAAGTCGTACTCCTATGGTTTGCAGAAAATCTATGAACTGGTCATCAACAACAATCCGTGTTACGCCTATCTCCTGGCCAGCAATTCCCTGACGGACCACAAACTGGTCATGGCCCACGTCTATGGCCACTGCGATTTCTTTAAGAATAACGCCTGGTTCGCTCCCACGAATCGCAAGATGGTGGACGAAATGGCGAACCATGGCAACCGAATTCGCCGTTACATCGACCGGTTCGGCGTAGAAGAAGTCGAAAACTTCATCGACTACTGTTTGAGTATCGACGACCTGATTGATATTCATTCACCCCATATCCGCCGGCGGGACGACACGAATCGCTACGACTTCCAGGATTTCGCGGCGGAGGACGAGACACCGATGTCTCCGAGCCGCTTACCGGCCAAGACGTACATGGACCGGTTCATCAATCCGCCTGAAGTGCTGGCGGACGAAGCCAACAAACGACAGCAGGCCATGCATTCGCGGGAGCAGCGGTTTCCCGCTGAGCCCATGCGTGACGTGATGCTGTTTCTCCTGGAGAACGCGCCGCTGAAGCCCTGGCAACAGGATGTGCTGTCAATTCTCCGGGACGAAGCGTACTACTTCGCTCCTCAGGCTCAGACCAAGATCATGAACGAAGGTTGGGCTACGTACTGGCACTCCACGATCATGACCCGGCACGGCATCGAACCGCCCGATCTGATCTGCTATGCCGACCACTGCGCTGGTACCCTGGCGACCTCGCCGACGCGACTGAATCCCTACAAGCTGGGAGTCGAGCTCTTTCGTCACATCGAAGATCGCTGGAACAAGGGCCAGTTTGGAGACGACTGGGAGCAGTGCGACGACATGCGTCGGAAGCGTCAGTGGGATACTCATGCCGGGATCGGACGCCAGAAGATCTTCGAGGTGCGCCGCATCCACAACGACCTGACGTTCATCGACGAGTTCCTGACGCTCGATTTCTGCCGGGAGTTCAAACTGTTTTCCTTCGGCTACAACCAGCAGTCGGGGAACTACGAGGTTGAGAGCCGTGAGTTTCAGCAGATCAAACGCCGCCTGCTGTTCAACTTGACGAACGTGGGCCGGCCCATGATCGCGGTGCGCGATGCGAATTTCCGTAATCGGAATGAGCTGTTCCTCGAACACCGCTACAACGGAGTCGAGTTGAAGATGAGCTATGCGAGCGATGCGCTTGCCAACATCTATCAGCTCTGGAAGCGGCCCGTCCACCTGGAAACTGTGCTGGACGGCCACATTACGACCCTGTCCTTTGATGGGAAGGAACAGAAGTCGACCAAGGGCGAGAAAATCGCTGTTTGGGAGGAATCCTCATGAACTTCAAAACGCGACTCCATGACGAACTGAATCGCCTGCAGGCCCTCGCCGGCCCGAACCACCTCCCTCAGCAGCTGACTTTGACGCTGGCCGAAGGTGAACTCGAATGCGTTTTTGTGTCGATCGACCAGCTCGCGTGTGCCGTCGAGCGGATCACGTATCGCGCTGGCCGGCTGAGCGCAGCAACGCTGGAACAACTGAGCGGCATGGCAACGAAGTTATCCCAGAGGCTGAGCTACCTGCTGGAAGCGATCAGGCCCGTCGAAACGGATCGGGACGAGTGCATTGTTCAAATGCGCTCCAACCCGCCCCAGAAGGACGACGACGGTACGAGTTACTATGAGGTCGTCGTCCGCCGCGGGGAGATCGGTCTCGTGCGTTATGCGAAGGGAAGTGGCCAGTCGCGTCGCATTATTCCGGCTCACCTCACGAGGGAAGTGCTGGCGCGGTTAGTACTGGATCTGGCTGGCGCTACTCCCTGAGCCTGCTCATGCTAAGGCTCTGTCGCAAGTCCCACAGGGCAGACCGCGAAGCGGTTCCCTAAGTCCCCTCTCCCGGTACCCAGGGTGGGGCCTAGGGTGGCAGGATCTTGCCCGGGACGGAATTGAATTCGCCGCTGCCCGGCTGAAAGGGATAGCGATCGAGAAAGTCCGGGGGCAATTGAACTCCCAGTCCCGGCGTGTCTGCCAGGCAGATACGGCCGTTGTCGAGGACCGGGGGCTCGACCCAGAGATCGGTGAGCAACGGCGCTTCCATGTGAGTATTCTTCTCAGGACGCGATGGATTATAGGCAGCCATCTCGCACACCACCGTGTTCCGGCTGGCGAAGGCGGCGTGCAGGTTCGCCGCAACCCCCGGCGTCGCCGACCACGCATGCGTGGCGATGGCGATCCCTTGGAGCTCGCACCACCGCGCGATCTTGATGAAGTTCGAGATACCTCCCATAAAGCTGGCGTCCAGTTGGGCGAGTGCGAACGGTCCATGGGCCAGCGCGTCGCGCCACTCCTCCAGGCTCGTCAGGCACTCACCCCCCGCGACGGGGATAGTCGTGGATCGACGTAATTCGGCGTACGCCCGCATATCGGTGTAGGGGAGCGGCTCCTCGAAGAAACCAATGGGGTAGGCTTCCAATCCTTGCAGCACAAACTGTGCGGTAGCGAGGTTCCAGACGTGATCCGCTTCGCCCAAGTTGTCCATGTGAGCATCGAGATGAAGCTGGAAAGAGTCGCCAAACCGCGACCGCAGGAACTCGATCTTGTCGAGCTCCACGTCCCGCGCCTCCTGCGGCGTGCGAGACGCGACGATAGGATGACCCGGCCGGTACGAACCAGCCCCCAGCTTGACGGCCCGGAATCCGAGGCTCAGGTACTGGCTGACTTTTCCTTCCAGTTCAGCACGATCATGCGGACTGGTGCCACCTGTGGCGTAACAGGGAAGCGATACATGGCAACGGCCTCCGAGCAACTCATAAACCGGAACTCCCAACGCCTTGCCTTTCAAGTCGAACATTGCCGACTCGATGCCACTTAACACGATCGAGCCCAGTCCCACGCGCGCCCAGAACTTGCCAGCCAGAAACATCCGCCGGCTCAAAACGTCTACGTCCAGCGGCGACTGCCCCACGAGAATAGGCTCATAAAACTGCACGATCGAAGGGACGGCTTCCGGAATGAAGTAGCCCGCGTAGGTTTCACCCAACCCCGTCAAATCCGTGTCCGTCTCGATCAAGATAAAAGCCGCGGAACGCCGCTGGCGCGAAAGCATGAATTGATCGCGCTGCGGAGCCGTCGCGAGGAGAGTACGAACTCGCGTGATTTTCATTGGAGGTCGCCAGGCGGAATGACGTTCAGTAACGGTTGGCCGGTAACGAAGCGTCGCGCGTTCTCGCGAAAGATAGCCAGCATGTTGCTCTGGAATTGGGGCGAGAAGGTCGTGCCGGAAATATGCGGAGTAAGGATGACGTGGGGGAATGCCCACAAAGGGTGTTCGGGCGGCAACGGATACTGGTAGTGCGTGTCCAACGCGGCGCCTCCCAGGTGTCCGTCTCGCAGCACGGCGACGAGTGCGGCTTCCTGAATAAGGGGCCCGCGCGCGGGATTCAAGAGAAAG
>JBFWYF010000095.1:0-12998 GCA_050186685.1 Pirellulaceae bacterium | reverse complement strand
AAGCGGCGGCGCGCGAACAGACACAATTGATCGATGAATTATTGAGGCGGCTGCCGGAGCCGCAGGCGGATGCGTTGCGGCTGCGGTTCTTTGGCGGGCTGACGTTTCCGGAAATTGCCGCCGCCATGGATTGTGGCCTGACGACCGCGAAGAACCGCGTCCGTGCGGGGCTGACGACGCTGGCCGAATGGCTGGGGCCGAGCGGCGAACCGTGGGGCTGTGCGGCGGCAGGCGGCGAAAGGGCGGCCCGCGATGAAGTCGGCGTGCAGGTGGGGAGACGAGGAGAGGACGCATGAAGGCCGTGATGACCTGTGACGAAGTGTTCGACGTCCTGACCAGGGCTCCCTTTCCGACCGGGGCTCCGTCCGATGCGGACGTCGAACTGCACTTGCATGCCTGCCATGCTTGCCGGCAGCTGGCCGAGGCGTTGCGGCCCGCGATCAACTTGCTGCACGAATCCATGCCGGCCGACGAGGAATCGGAACTGCCGGCGTATCTGGGGCGGGTCGGCGAGATGATGCGGCCGCCCGTTTCCTCGGTACCGGAAGCACTCGCCACGAGCTTTCCGCCGGCGCATGGCGCGGGCCAAGGTGTGGGCAGTGCGATGCTGTGTGGTGGGCTCGTCAGCCTGGCGGCTTCGCTGCTGCTCTACTGGGCGGGGACTGCCGCACCGCAGCCATCGGCGGCGGACGGGAGCAGCCCGGCGCTGGTTGTCACGCCGGCCGGATCGACGGCGATTCCAGGCGTTTGGGAACGTGGCGATGTCCTGGGCTCATTGGGGCTCCCACTCTCGTGTTTTCCCGCCGTCGCGAGTCGACCGGCGGCCGTTCCCACGGGAGCCCCGTCCCGGCCGGCACCGGTGTCGTCCTGGCCGGCCGGGAGTCTGGTGCAGGAGGCGGCGTGCTGCACGCACTGCCACTTCGCCGGGGCGGAGGGGATGATGACGGCGCGCACGGCGTTGGAAAAGATCGCGGCCTCCTGTACCGCCTGCCACGCCCGCCCGTCGGCCGAACCGCCCGCGCTGCTCGGAATGCTGTGGCGCGAGTCGACGCGCCGGGCCTGCTGACCGCCTCCGGCTGGCAGCGCAAGGCCCCCTGGATTTCTCCTCCTGCCCACTCTCCGCTATCATGGCCTCACGGATGGTGAACAGGCACAGAGGAGGAACGCGCTGGTGCAGATTCTGCTGACGAATGATGATGGAATTTACGCCCCGGGATTGGCCGCGATGGAACGCGAATTGGCTCGCCTGGGAACCGTTTCGGTCGTGGCGCCGGCCACCGAGCAGAGCGGTGTGGGGCATTCGATTACTTTCCTGATGCCGCTCGTGTGCAAGGAGATTTTCGAGGGGGAGCGTCGGCGCGGCTGGGCCGTCGAAGGGAGCCCTGCCGACTGCGTGAAGCTGGGCATCTTCGAGTTCTGCTCCAAACGGCCGGACTTGATTGTCAGCGGCATTAACGGCGGGCTGAATGCCGGCATCAACGTGTTGTATTCCGGGACGGTCGCGGCGGCTATCGAAGGCGCCTTCTTCGGAATCACGAGCGTGGCCGTGTCGCTCGAATACGACGAGCACGCTCAGTTCGACCGAGCCGCTCGCATCGCGCGGCAGCTGATCGAGCAGGTGCTCGAACGGAAGGGACCCGAATCGCAGCTCTATAACGTGAACATTCCCACGGCGGCGCTGCAGCGGCCGACACCGGAGGTCCAGATCGTTCCGATGGGAGTCGCTCGATATGGCGAGCATTTCCTGAAACGCAAGGACCCCAAGGGACGGACATACTACTGGGCCACTAACGACCCGCCGCCACCTAAGGGAGAGGGAGAGACGGACCTGACCGCCATCGAGCGGGGCTGTATTACCTTGACTCCACTCCAGTACGATATGACGCGGCATTCGGTACTCAGCCGGATGCAATCCTGGAATTTGGTAGTGCCCGAGAGCTCTTGAGGGATATCACCCATGTCGCGCCCCTTCGCCTGCGTGTTGTTTGCCGCTCTGGCGGCGTTGTCGGCTGGCTGCCAGCCGGGGAGCAATGGAACGACGGCTTCCAGCCCGCCCGCGCCGGCGCAGCCGGCCCCGGTCTCCACCCCCGCCACGAGAATCGGTGGACTCGAACTGAATCCGCTGCAAGCGTCGGATGGATCGACTTCTTCCCCCTCGAACACGCCCGCTGCTCCGCCGTCGCCGCCGCAGACGGAGCAGGTTAAGGCCGAAACGGGCGTGGGCGCCAAGGGGAAGAGCCTCGAGCAGCATTCGGGTCCCATTGTTGAGCCGCTGAAGGCATTCATCCGGTTTGAACAAAAGGCTGTCTTCGACATCCAGATCCCCCAGGCCATGCAGCTGTTCGAGGCCACCGAGGGGCGGAAGCCGAACTCCCACGATGAGTTCATGTCGCGGATTATTGCGGCGAACAACATCAACTTGCCCAAGCTGCCCGCCGAGCACCGCTACCTGTACGTGCCGGAGAAGGGCGAGTTGATGGTGGAAAAACCTGCAAAATAGGCAGGGGCCGGGCCGATCGCCGCCACGGCGAGCGCAATTCGCCGATCGGGTCTTGCTGTTCGCCGGCCGGCAATTTTACTGAGGACAGGGCGCTTACGCGGCTCACTGCCGCACGGGCGCCACCCCCTTTGGGAGTCCTCCTCATGAAATGGCTCATCGGCCCGCTCAGCTTGCTCGCCGGCTGCCTGTTCCTGACGACGGTCCAGGCCGGCGAGGAATGGATCGCGGCACCTTCCTTCTACACGCATGATGCGTCCGGCAATCGCGTGGCCCAGCATACGCCCATCGGCCCCTTTTACGTTTCGGCCCGCGAAGACTTCCAGCGGAGCGGTTACCGGCATACGCGCAGCAGCCTCCAGTTCGGCGGCAGCGTCGATCATTTCCACATCGTCGAGGAATGGGGTCGGCCGGTTCGCCCCTACGACGAATGGCGGTTTCCGTATCGGCCTTATTCGGCGCCTTACGAGGCGTGGGGGCCTCCGCTGGCCGGACTGGGCTACCCCGCTCCGTTGTTTCCCTTCGGCTGGGGCTGGCCTCCCGCCAACGGCCTTCCGGCGGCGGGTAATGTGCCGGCCGTTCCCAATCCGCCTGGCGCGGGCATCCCCGGTGCCGGGCTGCCGGGTGCCGGGTTGCCAGGTGCGGGAATCCCGGGAGTGGGCAATCCGCTGCAGCCCTTCGTCCCCTATCGCGGATATCAGCCGTGGTTCGACGACCGCTATCCGGCGGTCGACGACCGGGCGCCGTGGCGGCACCAGCCGTTTCCGGTGGTGCCGCAGATTCCGTAGCTCAGCCGCGGGATCAGCCGGCGTCCGCTTCGCGCGCGGGAGGTGCCTGGCGAGTGTGCCGGCTTGGTGCCAGCCGCTCCGCGAGACGGGCGGCACGCATGCGGGATTCTTCGAGCCACGCATCCAGCCGCCGTTCGCAGGCGGCCTGGCACGGAACGATCAGGTGCGGCACGGTCCAGATGTCTCGAACGCGCCTCGCCTCGCCCGCGAGGTCGTCCCGCACGAGCACGTCAAGCCACGCGCAGGTCCAGAGTGGCACCTCGGCGGTGTGGCCTCGCTGCGCCGCTCGGGCTCGAACGGCTTCGTGCACGGTCAGCAATTCGTCGCGGGGTACACCCGAGGTCACGAAGTAGCCGAGCATCGCGCGGACGACGTCGGCGAGCTGCTGGTGCCACACTTCCCCGGCCACCTGCAGCGTCCCCGTATGCGGCCGTACCCAACTCGTGGCCAGCAGCGCCTCGCGGATGTCCGCCTCCGTGAAGGAATGGCCGCGGCACAACCAGTGACGGTGCTCGCTCGGCGGCTCGTCGGTGCTCACGCTCAACCAAATCTGAATCTCGCCCTCGGGCGGCTCTTCGGACTCGACACGCAGCGTGTACGGCACCATGCCCTGCACCTCGCCCGATAATCGTCACGACCGACACAAACCATACTTCGACCCGGTGGCTCGTTCGACGCACGCCCGGAAACCGCTTGGCAGAACCCCGAGCGTTCTGGAAAGTGGAATGGGGCGCGCTCCCTTCTACTTTCGGCCAGCGGCCGCCGGGATGCTCGACCTATCTTT
This sequence comes from Pirellulaceae bacterium, assembly GCA_050186685.1. Taxonomy (GTDB): domain Bacteria; phylum Planctomycetota; class Planctomycetia; order Pirellulales; family Pirellulaceae; genus CAZFLF01. The sequence continues at coordinate 8,929 of JBFWYF010000095.1, read as the reverse complement.
CAGCTGAACGGTCCTGACGAAAAACATCGTCCGCGAGGGGGCGACAAGTGGCCAAACCGCTCGTCTTTCAGTGGGGGGATAGCCAGCTGACGTTTTCGATGTCCAAAGTCGATCGCAGCCGGCTCTACGGCTACAAGGAGCTCGAAGTGCTCGACGAGCAGGGGCACCGCTGTGAACTGGCGACCTTGGCTGATGATGGGCGGACCGTCGTGGGCCGCGGCGGCACCGGGCTGGGCTACCTGGACGTGGATGGACGCTGGTGTGACAAGTCCCAGCTGCAACCCGTCGACGTCGAAGGAAAGAAGATCGTGCCGATCGAATCCTCGTTTAACGCACCGATCAAGCTGTTCGATACCGTGACCGCCGACGAGTACCTCCAGCACAATATCCGCCTGGTGTACGTGCTGGACACGGCGGACCAGGTTGCCGACCTGCGCGAATCGCTGCGCGACGGGGCGATCTTCACTTTTCCCTATAGCTACCGCGGCGGTCTCGAAGCGAATGCCGGCTTTCTGCTGCTGGGGGACGACGGCCATCTGTTTCTGGCAGTGGGTGATCCCACGCGAGTCGAGTTCATCGGGTTGCAGCAGCCCGCATCCGCGTGGGACGAGGACGACGATGTCGAGATGGACCTCATGGACTTCGACATGATCTGATCGAACGGGCAGGCCATGGGTGTGATTAACATCGCCAACAGCGCTGGCCGCGACGCGGTCGTAACGACCGAGAGCGTCCGGTCCCTCGTCCGGGTGCGCTGGCTCGACGAACAAGGGCGCCAGGCCACAAACGTGCGCGTCATTAAGGGGACAATCGAGCGCGGAATCGATGGGCTGCAGCAGCAGCACGGCTCGTTGAGCAATCTGGCGCAGGCGCTGATCGAGGGCGATCCGGAAATCGATCCGGAGGCAACCGGGCGGTATCTGCGTGAGACGTCGCGCGTCTATGTCGGACCGGATCGCCAGATCGTCCACAAGGTCGAGTTCTGGGAAATCGTCCGCAACCCCGACGGCTCCGTCCGGACGCGTCGCCCACGGCGGCTGCCGGAACCGAATCTCGCCGGCGAAGTGCCGCTCCGCTGGTCGGGAGTCTATATCGACAAGGCCGAGGCGTGCCGCAAGTTCGTGTTCTCGGGCAAGGTGCAGCTGCACCATATCAATGGGCTGACTTACGACTTCCTGTATGGCATGGCGAAGGAACTCGAGTCCCGCCGCGCGCTCCTGCTGGTGGGCGGCGGCCCCAAGTCGAACCAGCCGCTGATCCCGCGCCGCGGCTCGACGCCCTACCGCGGCTTTCTCGAAGGACGCACGGACGGCGACAAGTATTGTCTGGTCCTGCATTTCTCGAATCTCGAGCTGAAGGCGCCCGCGGCCCCGGCGGATTCTGCCGCGGAGACCGACGCATGAGCGCACTTCTCGATCGGTCCCGTGTCGGCATCAAGCTGGGCGAATACGGCACAGCTCCGGCCACGGCGCTGTCCGACCCCGCCGTCTGGTCGCGCACCCAGGAATACCGTCGGCAGACCGCCGCGCGCACGGTGCCGCTCGAGTCGCAAGAGATCGGCCAGCGCATCGCCAAGGCCGAGTACTTTGTCAGCCGCAAGATCGACGGCGAGTTCACGGTGCTCGCCTTCCAGGCCGGCGAGTGCCTGTCGGTTAACCCGGGCGGGACCGTCCGCGTCGGATTGCCGTGGCAGGCCGAGGCGGCGCGCGCACTCGACCGCGCGGGAATCCGCAGCGCCCTGATCGCCGGCGAACTGTACGTCCATCTGGACGACCGGCGGTCGCGCGTCCACGACGTGACCTCCCTCGTCCGCCAGCCCCGCACCCCCGACGACCTGAACCGTATCGGCTTCGCTGTCTTTGACGTCCTGGCCCTGGATGACCAGCGCGTGGAGCAGCCGTATGCCCGCACCTGGCGCTGGATCGAAAAAGTCTTTGGCCGAGGATCCCTCGTCCACCCGGTCGACACCCGCGTCCTGTCCACGGGCGACGAGGTACGGCAGCTGTTTGCCGAATGGGTCGAGAAAGAGGGCTCCGAGGGACTCGTCGTCCGCAGCGACACCGCCGGGTTATTCAAGATCAAGCCGCGCCACAATCTGGACGCCGTCGTCATCGGCTTCACCGAGGCCATCGACGACCGGCGCGGATTGCTCCACGACCTGCTGGTCGCCGTCATGCGCCAGGACGACACGTTTCAGGTGCTGACACGGGTCGGCGGCGGACTCGACGAGGAAGATCGCCGCAACCTGCTCAGCGACCTCAAAGACATGGTGGTCGACAGCGCCTATGCCGAAGTCAATGCCGACCACGTCGCATACCAGATGGTGAAGCCCGACTGGGTGGTCGAGATCAGCTGCCTCGACCTCATCTCCGAGACGACGCGCGGGGGTCCCGTGAATCGGATGGTGTTGAACTTCACGGGCAATGGCCACCCGCGCTACGAACCGGTACGCCGGCTGCCACTCGCCGCCGTCATCTCGCCGCAGTTCGTTCGGCTCCGCGAAGACAAGTCGGTGCGGCAACCCGAGGTACGGATTGAACAGGTGAGCCAGCGCGTCGAAGTGCCTCTGGTCGACCGCGACGCCCGACAGCTGACCCTTGCCTCCAGCCAGCTCCTGGAGCGCCACGTGTACGTCAAGCCGGCTAAGGGCGAGACCATGGTCCGCAAGTTCGTAGCGTGGCGGACCAACAAGGAACGGGACAGCGACGAGTATCCCGCGTACGTGCTCCACTACACGGACTTCAGCCCCAACCGCAAGGATCCCTTGGAACGCGAGGTGCGCGTCTCCAGTTCCCGCGACCAGCTCCACGCGCTGCTGCGGGAACTGATCGCCGAGAACGTCAAGAAGGGCTGGTCCCTCCACTCGTCGATGTCCGTCGATCCACCGGTGCCTGCGGCGTCGGCGCCAGCCGAGGTGATCCAGGCCGCCGGCTCGCCCCCACCGGTGCCCTCGGCTCCTGTCGACGAAGCCCCGGCGCCGCCCGCTGCAGCGGCCGAACCGCCTGCTACTCCCCGGCTGGCACCGTCCAAGCCCACTCGATCCAGGGAGCCCCGCAAAAAGAAGAAGCCCGGTTGAAAGCCTTGGATCCTCTGGCACAACCTGGAATCCTCACTTGCGGAAAGCGTGAATCTCGCTGATGGTCGCGGCCCAGTCGCCGCGAAATGGCACCGCTCGATCGTCAACGTAGATCGCTGCCGGCGGCTTGAAGCGGCAGACTTCGTCCACCTCGAGCCCGTGCCGCACGAGCCAGGCTTTCACGGCGGCGCAACCCGCGTCGGTCGCACAACGCGCGGAATGGACGACAACCCGAAACCGCTTGCGCAGCTGCTGAATCGCTTCCCGCGACCCGTGAATGGGCGGATCGGGGATGATCTCCGCCCCACACCAGCCCGAGCGGTAGGAGTGGATTACCCCGTCGAAGTCCAGGCAGATGGTACGCCGTGCTGGCCGCATGCCCAGCCGCTCGGCCAGGTCCGGTGCGAGCGGCACCGTCCGCAGGATCCGGTCGATCGCATCGTGACCGTCCAGCCACGCCGACTCGGCCCACGGCTCGTCATTCCACACGCGCGTATAGTGCTGCCGCGTATGATGCCGGCCGAACAGCCGCAACCAGTTGCCGTAATGGTCCCACGTGGGACTGTTGGGAAATAGCTCCGGTTCCGCGTCCAGCCCCCGCCGTTCGTAGTCGCCCACCAACTGTTTGCCAAACCCGTGGACGCTCGCTGTCTCCATCGGCTCGGCGAGCAGCAGCAGCACATGAAAGCCGCCCACACCGTTCGAATCCAAAAGCAAAGGATCGCCTCCTGACGCCGCCAGCTCGGCACGCCATCCCTGGGCCGCTGCAAAATTGCCCTGCGGACTGACCGACAGATCGTCCTCGTCGTGCAAGTCGATGTCGATCGCCAGCCAGCGCGACGTCAGGTCCACGCTCATGCTGTGCAAACCCAACACGCCCCCCACGTCTCGGGTCTTGAAGTGTTTCTCCAGCGAGGACACGCCCAGAAACACCTTCCCCCGCTCCTCGCGGAATGGCGCCGTAATGGCATCCTGTCGCGCCCCCTCGCGATCCCGCCGGTACTTGGCCGCCAGATACCGACCCCAGACATCCGTGCGGTTGACCATTCGCAACTGGACCCACTCTGCCATTTCACGGGCTCGCTCCCGCCACTCTCCGGCCATTCGTTCAAAGTACGAACTCATGGAAGCCCCGTTCGCCTTTCCCCGGTCAGTCCCCCTCTGCGGTACTCCCGGAGCGGGATTTTCGGACAGTATCTACCCTAGGTGCTATCATTGCTTGCACCGGGGCGGTGTCGGTATGGTACATAATCGAGTAGCCGCTTTTTCTCGTGGTGGGAGGACACCGGTCATGCAGCGCGATTTCGGTGACGTTCCAGACGTGAACCACGCCCGGCAGCTCGTACTGGCGGCCCTCCGGCAGCCAGAGGAATTATCCTCCGGAGTCGAGGCCGCCTTGCATGCCAGCCTCCGTATCTTGGACGCGGGGGTGCCCAGCTCTCCGGTGCCCGCCCCCGGAGCCTATGCCGGCAGCCTAGACTATACGGTCGACGACGAGAACTATCCTCCGCACGGTCGGCAGTGGACCATTCGCGTCCATTACAGCTGGACGGATTACGACCGAGCCGACGAGCCTTCGCCGACTTGGGGCGCGACGATCGAAGACATCGAAGTACTGGAAGTACGGTACTATGACGCTGAGGGGAACGAGGTTCCTGCCGCCCGGCATCAGCTGGAGGTGGTCTGGGAATTGCTGAAGCCGCAGTGGGAGCGAGTCACGCAGGCGTGCACGGAGGACGGTTGCCGGCAGGGCGTCGGGCGAGTGCCTGCCTGGTTTTCGCGGCAGGCGTCGTGTGGGGGCGATGAGGAAGTGCCCCGGATTATGACTCGCATGGCACGCAGCCTGCCCACACGATCGGCCGGACGGGAACGGCGCCGCTTTGGGTAAGCGGCCGGATGGGACCACCATGGAAGCTGGCGAGGCCCCCCATGTCGCTTGGCTCCGGGACCGCAAGGTCTGCGCGACGGGGCGGTTAGTGTCGTGGACGCACGTCGAATTGGCGAAGCTGGTGCGTGCGTGGGGCGGTACTTACGTGCGCACGCCGACGCGCGGCAGTCTGGTATTGGTCGTGGGAGATCACGGCTGGCCGGCGGAAGAGGATGGTTCGACCAGTCGCACGTTTGCCCGGGCGCTGCGGTGGAAAGCGTTTGGGTATCCGATCGAATTTCTGACCGAGGACGAGTTCCTCGAGCGGCTGGGGCTGACACAATCGGCCGCCGCGATCCGCGGCTCGCATACGCTGAGCGACTTGAGCCGCATTCTAGGGATTTCGCCGGTGCGTCTGCGCCGTTGGGTTCGAGACGGCTTAATTCGCCCTACGTCCGTCGCCTGCCAGCTGCCCTATTTCGACTTTCACCAGGTGGCGTTTCTCAAACGGTTGCAAGAGTTGTTTGCCCGGGGCGCGTCGCCCGCCACGATCCGCCGAGGGCTCGAGCAGGTCGAAGCGTTCTTGCCAGGCGCCGCCGCCTGGCATGCTCACTGTGCCGAACTGGTGCGCGACGGGCGGGTGCTGCTACGGCTCGGTGGCCAGTTGCTGGATCAAACCGGCCAGCGCTACTTTGACTTTGGTGCGTCGGAGGAAGTCGAGCCGGCGGTCCGCGCCGAGGCGGTGCAACTGGGATTTCACGATCTGTGTGACGAGGGGCTGGCTCGCGAAGAGGCCGGGCAACTGGCAGAGGCCGCCGACGCGTATGAACGCGCCCTGCAATTAAAGCCTGAGCACGCCATCCTGCATTTCGACCTCGGCAACGTCCTGTTTCAGCTGGGACGGATCGACGAGTCGCTGGATCGGTTTCGCGCGGCGACCACGTTGGATGGCTCGTTTGCGCAGGCATGGCACAATCTCGGTAGCGTGCTCGCGCATCGTGGTGCGTGGGAGGAAGCCGAAAGTGCGCTCCGTCAGGCACTCGACCTGTTGCCCGACTACGCCGATTCGCATGCGACGCTCGCCGAAGTGCTGCGCGTTCTGGGACGAGTGGACGAGGCCGCCTGGCACGAACGGACAGGACACGAGCTCAGCAAAGCGGATCAACTGACGCAGATGCGCGACCACTGCCTGCGGGTCTGGCACGCCGAGGTGCCTTCGCCCGAGCAGGATGCCGAACTCGTCGAGGATACCGAGCTTAACTCGAGCGGCCACGGGGATAGCGACCACGCCTGCGAGAACTGACATTATGTTTCATCCGAGGGGTCCCACCTTCTGGGAGCTGGCCCGCCAGGCTCTGTCATCGACTGAGCAAGGCTACGACCTATTGGCTCCCAAGTTCGACTACACTCCGTTCCGGACACCGGAACCCATCCTGCAGGCGGCCGTTGAGCAGGTCGGAGGTGCGGGCTCGGTTCATACCGCCCTGGATCTTTGCTGTGGAACCGGAGCCGCGCTCCGGGCGTTTCGGCCTTTGTGCCGTGAACACATTACCGGAGTCGATTTCAGCGCGGGCATGCTCGAGGTGGCACGTCTGCAAACGCCGGCAGACCCTAGCGCCGCCGCCGTGCACTGGACCCGGCAGGATGTGCTCGAGATGACGTTTCACGATGCCTTTGATCTGGCCGTCTGCTTTGGTGCGCTCGGGCACTTTCGGCCTGCGGCTCAATCACAGTTCGTCGCCCGCGTGCGAGACGCCCTCCGACCGCATGGCCGCTTCGTGTTCGCCTCGACGCCCGTGCCGAGCCAGCTCGAAATCGCCTATTGGCTCGCCCGATCGTTCAATGCTGCCATGCACCTTCGCAATGCCCTCTGGCGGCCCCCCTTCGTCATGTTTTACCTGGCTTTTCCAGTCGCCGTCGCCCGCCAGCTACTGACGTCACAGGGTTTCACCGTCGAAGTGCGCGAGCGAGTCTTCCCCGACCCGTACTCGTGCCTGAACTTGGTCATCGCCACTCGCGACAGTTAGGTTCTGCTGCTCCAGCAGGATCCTGAGGAATCTCGTCGACCAGGCGACGCTGGTCGTCTCGCCTATCCCCCCCATTGGACGCAGATCTTAGGCGAGCGAACATGATCGATTTTTTCTATACACGCGATCGATACTTTCTATTCGTCAAAGTGTTCCCCCGAGCCGTATATTCTCCTAGAGATTCAGACGCGAGGAGCAGGAGCGAGTGGAGCATCCTCATTCCTAACCGCCTTACGCCTAACCGCCTTACGCCTGACCGCCTTACGCCTGACCGCCTTACGCCTGACCGCCTTACGCCTGACCGCCTTACGCCTGACCTCGTAACCTAGTCGTTCGCCGCGCAGCGGCCCGGAATCGCCATGAATAATGACGAGACACACGAGTCGCGGCATGAGTCGCGGATTACGATTCTGAGCCATTTGCTCGAAGACGCCGGCCCGCGTAGCAGCCGGGCGACGATCCGACGCGTTCTCGTCGAATTGTCTGGGACCGAGACGGCTCAGGGGTGCGAAGAGGAGCTGGAGCTGCTCAAGGCGGCTGCCGAGCAATTAGGAGTCTTGACCCGCGTCGCATGGCTGACGCGCGACGAGGTAGCGGTCTTGCTGGACCAGCGGATGACGCTGGCGGCGGTCGGGCGCGATTCCATTCAGCCGGGCGTCGTGTTGTACGGCGTCCAGGGAGGGCGATTTAGTGCGCGGGTCGGGGAAGTGCATCAGTGGCTGACTGGTGAGGAATTGTGGAACCTGTTGCAGGGAGCATGTGCGGAAGAGCGTTTACCTTGGCTGGTACGTGAACCATACATGATGGTCGGTCCGGTTTCGGTGGCGGCGCCTGGAGCCGTTTCGGCGGACGGGGGCCACGATCACCACGCCGCAGGTCACTCCCATCTGCATCCCCTGACGCGGCTCGCGACGTTCCTGCGCCCGGAAGCGCGGGACGTGTGTATTGTGGCGGTGTTTTCCGTGGCGGTCGGGGTACTGAGCCTGGCCACGCCCCTGGCTGTTGAAGCGCTGGTCAACACGGTGTCCTTTGGTCGGCTGTTGCAGCCATTGTTCGTACTGTGCTTGTTGCTGTTGGCGTTTCTCGGCTTCGCCGCCGCGCTGCGGACGTTGCAGGCGTATGTCGCGGAACTGATTCAGCGGCGGTTGTTCGTGCGGATTGTCGGAGACTTGGCGTATCGGTTGCCACGAGTCGAGCGGAGCGCTTTCGACGACATCCATGCGCCGGAGTTGCTGAACCGGTTCTTCGACGTGATGACGGTGCAGAAGTCCGCCGCACTACTGGTGCTCGATGGCATGACTATCGTCCTGCAAGTCCTGATTGGCATGACGGTGCTGGCTTTTTATCACCCCGCGCTGTTGGGCTTCGACGTTCTGTTGCTGGTGGGCACGTTGTTCGCGGTCTTGGTACTGGGACGCGGCGCGGTGCGCACGGCGATCGAGGAATCGAAATCGAAGTACGCCGTCGCTGCGTGGCTGGAGGAACTGGCTCAGTTCTCGAACACGTTCAAAGGGGCCGGTGGGACGCGCCACGCATTCGAAACGGCCGACGCTTTGGCCGCCAACTATGTTTCGGCCCGCCGCGCGCACTTCCGAGTGTTGATGCGGCAGATTGTCTTTGCCCTCGGCATGCAAGCCGTGTGTGGGTCGGTGTTGCTGGCGCTGGGTGGTTGGCTCGTGATCCGGGCGCAAATCACCTTAGGCCAGCTGGTGGCTGCGGAGTTGATCGTCGCGGTGATCGTGGGCTCCATCGCCAAGTTCGGCAAGCACATGGAGAGCTTCTACGACTTGCTGGCTGCGGTCGACAAGATTGGTCATCTGTTGGACCTGCCGATCGAGCGGCAGGCCGGGGATGCCGCGCCGCGCGGAACGGAAGGCACGGCCGTCGAGCTCCGTGACGTCGCCTATGCTTTCGACGCACCGGTGTTCAAGAACCTCAGCCTGTCCGTGGTGTCGGGCG
>JBFWYF010000094.1:0-13001 GCA_050186685.1 Pirellulaceae bacterium | reverse complement strand
AACAGGTGTTCGACCTGCTGGGAATCGACGCGGAACACGCCCGAGAGCGATTCGGGTTCCTGCTCGAGGCCTTGCAGTTCGGCGCGCCGCCCCACGGCGGGATCGCGCTCGGCATCGACCGGGTTGTGATGCTGTTCGGGGGCCTGGACAATATCCGGGACTGCATTGCGTTTCCCAAGACGCAGAAGGCTACCGATCTGATGACGGAGGCGCCATCGACGGTCGAACCGAAGCAGCTCAAGGAATTGAACATCCGGGTGGTACCGCTGAGCGGCTGAGCGGCATGAAGGAGTGATCATCCGGGGCCGAGATTTTTCCACCTGATAGCGAACCTTCTCCTCGATTTCCGTTACGTACGGAGAGGCTAATGGCAGCGGTATTCCCCTGGAATGCCGCCGCCGGCCAGACGCAAGGCATGAAAGCCCGCCGACTGCTGCGGGACTTGCTCGCTCGTGTACAATGGTACGACGGCCCTGGCACTGGCATTCCAGTTGTAAGAGGCAGAGCCCGGCCGGTCGCACGGTCGCGGCTCAGGCCGTCGGTCAGTTATTCACCCCGGAGGATCTCCTTTACTGTGTACGAACTTGAACGCGAAAAAGGCGTGGCGAGCGAGACAGCTGTGCTCGTTCGTGTGGTACTTCCCAACGAATTCTTTGAAGAAGACCCGCTCGACGAACTGAAAGGTCTCGCCAAAACCGCGGGTGCTCGCGTCGCCGGGGGCATTTATCAGCGGCGAGAAACTCCCGATGTCGGCACCTATCTGGGCAAGGGCAAAGTCGAGGAATTAAAGTCGCTGGTGGACGAGCACGAGGCCGACGTCGCCATCTTCGACAACGACCTGTCCCCGGGACAGACCCGCAATCTTGAGAAGCACTTGGGCTGCAAGGTTCTCGACCGGACGGAACTGATTCTGGACATCTTTGCGACCAGTGCTCGTACCTACGAGGCACGACTGGCCGTGGAGTTGGCCCAGCTCGAGTACTCGCTGCCCCGGCTGAAGCGGATGTGGACGCACTTATCGCGTATCAAGATGGGAATCGGGATGCGCGGCCCAGGTGAAAAGCAGCTGGAAGTCGACCGGCGGTTGGTCGAGAAGCGGATCCATGACCTGCGCACCGAGCTCCGCGAAGTCGAACGGCGCAAGCAGCGGCTGGTGGCGTCCCGCCACGACCATTGCACCGTCTCGCTTGTCGGCTACACGAATGCTGGCAAGAGCACGCTGATGAATGCGCTGACCAACGCCGGCGTGTTCGCGGCCGACAAGCTGTTCGCCACGCTCGACACCCGCACGCGCCGGTGGCAGCTGCCCAACTGGGGGCCGGTCCTCCTGAGCGACACGGTCGGGTTTATCCGCGACTTGCCTCACCACTTGATTGCCAGTTTCAAGGCGACGCTGGAAGAGGCGCGGCAGGCCGACTTACTGCTGCACGTCGCCGACGCCAGCAATCCCGCCGTGCTAGACCAGATCAGCGCCGTGTACCAGGTGCTGCAGGAGCTGCACATCGAGGAGAAAAATACGCTGCTCGTGCTCAACAAGCTCGACCGGGTCGAATCGCCCGACCAGTTGGAAAGCGTCCTGCGCCGCTACCCGCACGCTGTCCCCATCAGTGCCGCCGAGCGCACCGGGCTGGACAAACTGATGTGGGCCGTCAGCGATGCGCTAAGCCGGGGCTTCCTGGATCTGGATGTCGAAACGGGAGTCGAAAACGGTCGCTTAATGGCCTATCTGGCTGCGCACGGCGAGATCTTGTCGAAGCGGTTCAGCGATTCGCGCGTCATCATCCATTGCCGGTTGCCGCAGAAGCACTTGGGACGCGTCCACGATGAAGGGACCATCGTCCGTCGCCACGAAGGCAACGGCCATGCCCTGCCCTCCATGATCGAAAGCGAGACGGGAACGGTGCCGAGCCAGCGCGAGCAGACCTATTGAGAAATGTTCGGATCGCGGCCCGTCATAGCCTGATGTGCATCCGTGTAGCTCGAGGCGACCATGCGGCGAGATCTGACGGGGGCGCGGGTGCTGATCACCGGAGCGACCAGCGGGATCGGACGCGCGCTCGCCCTTGCCTTAGCCCGCCGCGAAACATCGCTGCTGCTGACCGGCCGGCGCGCCGATCGGTTGGCGGACGTCGCCGCGGAGGTCGTGCAGTTCGGCTCGCGCGCCGAGCAGCTGGCGGGGGACATTACCTGTCCCTCGATCCGTGCCAGCTTGGTCGAACAGGCCCGCACGCGACTGCAAGGGCTGGACGTGCTCGTCAATAACGCCGGCGTCGGCGCGCTCGGGCCTTTTGCCTCCGCCGATCCCGCCCGGCTTCGCCGGTTACTCGAAGTGAATTTCATCGCCCCCGCGGAACTCATCCGCGCCGCTCTCCCCCTCCTGCGTGCGGGCCGTCGCCCGCTGATCGTCAACATGGCGTCTGTCCTGGCGCACCGAGCGGTTCCGAACAAGTCCGAATACTGTGCGAGCAAGTTCGCATTGCACGGCTTCAGCGACGCGCTGCGCGGCGAACTCGCCCCGGCCGGCATTGATGTCCTGGTGGTCAACCCGAGTACGACGCAGAGCGAATTTTTCGAACAAGTCCTCGAGGGTGGCACACCACCCGGTAAGGGTCGTCAAGGAATGCCAGCGGACCGCGTCGCTCAGTACACGCTCCGGGCGATGGAACGGGGCCGGCACGAGCTGATCCTTTCGGCCGGGGGCCGGGCGCTGGTTTGGTTGGATCGGCTATGCCCGACCCTGGCCGACGTGCTCGTGCAGCGTTTTGCACGTTAGCAGCCTTCAGGCGACTCCCAGAAATCTGACCACATTCCGCCAGGCGAGCTTGCAATGCTGGCATTGCTATCGGTATCATCCCCGCTCGGGGAATCCCGCAGGCGGGAAGCGGCGGCGGTTCCATATAGGAGTCTGGCGCGAAGGGATTCGACAGCTGAGGCCCCCAACGCGGCACGACTCGGTTGCCCAGGTCTTCCTTTTGGAAAAGGGGGGCGTGCATGTTGGTCTTGAGTCGAAGAGTCGGCGAGAGCTTTCTGATCGGGGAGGACATCGTCGTGACCGTGGTCCGAATTGCGGGCGGAGGTGTGCGGATCGGCATCGAAGCCCCGGCGAGCTGCACGGTGGTCCGGAGCGAATTGGCTGCGGGGCGGGAGCCGCTTCCGTTGCGTCCAGCGTCCGAGCCCGGCGGCGACACCGACTGGCGGAGTGGGCGGCGGGAATCAACTGGCTGAAGCATGGCGCAGGTCCCAGACGGTGTCCGGTGGCTGCGCGTCGAGGTCGCCTGCCGATTCGAACAGACGCTGCAGGCGAAGGAGTTTGGCGGCGGCCGCAGGTTCGCCAAAGGTCTCGGTGCCGGGCGGTTGCCCCCAGATAATGCGCCGGCGGCCTGCCGTTTCCAGCTCGTACCGCAGATGCCGACTGCCAGGGTCGCTATGTCCGTCGGCCAAGCGGATTCGAAACAGGTGCCAGTCGCGCCAGCGGGGGGCGAGCAGGGCGGCAATTTCGGTTGCGCCGGCCACGCGAACGTCTCCCCAAGGGGTACCGGCGAGGCCACAGGGCGTGACATCAGGAATGGTGATACGCAGATAATCCCTCACGTGGTCCGAGGTAAAGTCACGCGAGGGCAGGACCACGGAGCCGGCATCGACGGGAATGACGCCCCCTTCCGTGCCGGGGAGGACGCCGCGTGGTACCTAGACCCATGCCACGGGCTCGCGATATTCCAGGTCGACTTCCAGACGCGCGGGTGGGTGCTTGCTGACTCGTCGCACTTTGCGCACCCAGGGATGGAGCTCGAAGGCCTGATAAACGCGGATCGTCACGTCCTTATCGAAGATCGATAAATCGTCGAGCGCCCCTTCGCGCACGACCTCAGCCCGCACATCGGTGCGAATCCAAGTGGGTGCCGGCGTCAGCCGAATGTTCTCGGCGGCGATCCGGTAGACCGGGCGCGCCACCACCGAACGCCCCCACCGCTGCCAGCCGATAACCAGTCCCGCCACGACCAGCATGCCCAGGACGAGCAGCGAGAGCAGCGTCGCGAGGACACCCGTCGCGCGGTCCGTCACTCCGGCCACGGACTTGCCTACCGCTGATGCTGAGGTACTTCGGCCGCTTATCCCCATGTGGGACTCCTGCTGGGGGCGAAGGGTACCACAGCGTGCGGGATCGCAGAATGGTGATTTCAGGGCGACGGGCGGTGCCCGCTACCCCGTGCGCAGAGACGAGACATTGCCCCACCTGCCCATCTACCCCCTTCAGCTCGAGGAGGGAAGCAAACGGGCCAGCAGTTGTTGAACGGCGAGCGCCGGATCGGCGGCGCGCGTCACAGCGGAACTGACCGCGATCCGGTGGAAGCCGCAAGCTTGAACTTCCGCCAGATTCCCGAGATGAATGCCACCGATGGCAAATGCTGGCAGGCTGATTTCCCGGGCGACGGCGCGCAGCAGGTCGCAGCCTGGGAACGTGTCGAAACGCTTGGTGTCTGACGGGAAGGTGGGACCGCAGCCAATGTAGTTCGCGCCGTCCCAGACGGCCTGGCGGGCCTGTTCCAGGGAGTGCGTTGAAACGCCGATCAGCCGCTCCGGCCCCACCATCCGACGCGCGTCGTCGACTGTCAGCTCTTCCTGACCTACGTGCACTCCGTCCGCGTCGGCCAGGACGGCCAGATCCGCGCGGTCGTTCATGATGAATCGTGTCGGAGTGCCACGCGTCAAAGCTCGCAGTCGCCGGGCGCGGTCGAGCAGTTCGCGGTCCGCCAAGCGCTTGTCGCGCAGCTGAAGCACATGGACCCCGGCACCGATCAGCTGCGTGCAACGTGCCGTAAACTCGCCGCTGGATCCGGCGCCGTCGACAAGCACATACAGGCGAGCGGCAGCCAGGTCGGTCCGGCCGAGCCGCGTCGCCTCGAGCGCGCGAGCCAGGCAATAGGCCGCATACCGCAGGCTCTCGAACTGCCGGGCGGCGTCCGGAAACGCGGGCTTGGCAAACTCCTCGAGGCACCGTAGCGCCTGCTCGGTCCGCTTCTGATTCGCGACGGCCACCTCATGATTGGACTTGCGCAGGTATTCGTCGGGCGCCGATATCCCCGTACCTACATCGTGCGCCGTATCGCGCGCGGCCAACCGTTCAGCGACAGGGATGCAGGCCACGGCGCGGCCCAGCTCGTGGCGGAGCTGCTTGCTGCGTTCGGCGAGGCCGGCATCGTTCAGCACGAAGCGGAGGTACTCCTCGACGACGCGCAGACCTTCTAGAGCCCGGTTGGCGTTCGCGTCCAGAATCCGCAGCTGGGCCGCCCGCTCGTCAGCAGGGACCGGTGCAGGATGGTTCGACATAGTCTTCCCGCCATAAGCAAAACCGGTCCAGATCACGCGGGGCCGGGCGGCGCGGCTGGTTCGTCGAGCACTCGGTTGAGCACGGTGGCGACCTCCTGTTCCATGCCGGGCGCGAACCCCGTCCAGTAGCCACGAATCACGCCTTCACGGTCCAGTACCACGGTGGTGGGATAGCCGAAAGATCCGGATTCGCCGGTCGCCACGGTCGCTTCGACGAGCGCACGGCGCGTCATCATCTCACGGTCCCAGTGTACCGGGAAGGCGAACCCGCGCTCTTGCAGGGTCGTGGAAGTATCACTGCGCAGCAATTCAACGTCCTCAGGATCACCCGGCGCGGCGCACGACACCGAAACGAACTGGAAATCGGAACGCGACCGATGCTGCTGATACATTTCCACCAAATGCGGCATTTCGACGTGGCAGTACATGCACCAGGGTCCCCAGAGGTTGAGCAACACCACTTTCCCTCGCAGATCGGACGCGACCAGAGGCGACTCGGTTCCGACCAGCGGTTCCAGCGCCAGCCCGTCCAGCCGTTGGCCCTTGCCGGGAAACACTTCGGGCGGCTGTGTCGACAAGTCGGGTTTTGCGGGCAGGACGGCCACCCATACGACGGCGATGACCAGCAGACACAATAGGCCCCACACACCCCAACTGATCCAGCTGAAATGGGGCGGAGTATCCGACGGGAGCGTGTGTTCCAGTTCATCCGGTTCGGACATTCCCGCCGCCCGGGACGTTGGAGGCTGAGATTCCGTCATCGCTTCGCTGCTCGTATGATGGGGGCACCATGGTCCTGGCAAATCGCAACGCACATCTGGCTGGTTGTATTGTACTGAACGCGTTCCTGGCGGTAATGGCTCCGTGCGACGAGCGGCCAAATTCCGCGGTGCGCTACGGTCGTCCCCACAAAGTCGCCGATCTGCAGTCGGAAGCAATCGCCGAGAGCAGCGGAGTCGCGGCCTCGCATCGGCATGCCGATATCTACTGGACGCACAACGATTCGGGAGACGCCGCCCGACTGTTTGCGTTCGACCGGTCAGGAACAGTGCGGGGGCAATGCCGGCTTCCTGGAGTAACGGCTCTCGATTGGGAAGACATGGCTTCGTTTACGCGGGCCGGTCAGCCATGGCTGATCGTGGCCGACGTCGGAGACAACGGTCGCCGACGAACGACGTGTACTTTGCATCTGTTCCCCGAGCCGGACATTGGCGAAACGGAGGTAGTTCCCTGGTCGCTCGAGTTCTGCTATTCCGACGGGGCCCATGACTGCGAGAGCGTCGGGGTCGATGGAGTGGCCGGTGTCATCCTGCTGGTGACAAAGGTCTGGGGAGACCAATGCGATGTCTTCCAGTTGCCGCTGCCAACCAGCGCCCCCCCGACAAAGGCGACCGCGACCCTACTGTCCCGCATTGCCGTGCCGCTGGCGACCGCGATGGACGTATCGAGCGATGGACGGCATGCCATAGTCGGCACCTACACGGATGGTTATCTTTTCGAGCGTGCGGGTCCGGACAGCTGGGAGCAGGCATTTGCACGCGCTCCCGTGCGAGTGCCCTTTCCGCTGCGCCGGCAGGGCGAAGCGGTCTGCTTTCGCCACGGCAGTCTGACGCTGCTGTTAACCAGCGAGCGGGCACCGGCGCCGTTGTGGGAAATCGTGCACGGTGAGCCGCCTGCGGCATTGCCCCGGTGAGTCATGCAGTACGAGGTCGAGCTGAAATACCGCGTGGCGTCTGGCGAGGAAATCGAGACCGCGCTCGAGCAGTGGGGTTGTCGACCGGGTGAGCCATTCGAACAAGTCGACCGTTACCTGGCTCATCCGTGCCGCGATTTCGGCGTCACCGACGAAGCCTTTCGCCTGCGTCGAACGGACGGCTCGCAAGTCGTGACCTATAAGGGACCGCGCGTGGATACCACGACGAAGACGCGCCGCGAGCTGGAATTGCCGCTCGTTTCGGACGAGGAGTCGCCGGGATATTTCGACCAGTTCGCGGCGTTGCTGGGGGCCTTGGGGTTCACCCCGGTGGCGGAGGTACACAAGCGACGTCGCAAGGCCTTTGTGGACTGGGAGCAGCGTCGCGTGGAAGTGTCGCTGGACGAAGTCGCGCAGGTCGGTCGCTTCGTCGAACTGGAGCTGTCGGCGGCCGACGAGACGGAAATGGGGTCGGCTCGAGAGTCTCTGCTGCGGCTGGCCAGCCGCCTGGGGTTGGTCGACGCGGAGCGGCGGAGCTATCTCACCTTGCTGCGCGCTGCGAGCGGGGCGGACGCCCCAGGCTCTGTCGGAAAAGCCACATGATAGACCGGCAAGCGGTTCAGCCCGTCCCCTCTCCCGGTACTCCGGGAAAGGGTGTTTCTGACAGACCTAGGGTCCGCAGGCCCGAAAAAGGAGAGTCAGCAAGGGGTTTTGTTGAAATCGTCGGGGCCCAGTATTATGTTAGGCTCTGTCAGATTCTGACACACAGGGGATTGCGGGCGTCCCGCGAGGACTGCCTCGCCACGAATCGGAGTTTTTCATGCGTAGCCGCATCTTGATGTTTACCAAGCGATGTCTGCAGGCGGCAGCCTGCGTGATGTTTGCGACCCTCCCCTGCTATGCCGGTGTATTGGCCGCGCGCGGCAGCGCCGTGGGTGGCGTTTCGATCAACGTAGAAGGGGTGTTGACGCCTGCCCCAGCCGAAGCTCGCAAGCGATTGCTCGAAGAGATGCGTAAAGCGGTCACAGCCCCGGCGGGCGAGATCAGCAAGCCCGTCGAGCTGCGCATGATCTCGCTGAAGATGCTGGAGGCCGCTTGCGCCGATGCGTTGAAGAACAACTTTGGCCGGCTGCCGGACGAGGTCCGATTCCTGGCTGGCATTCAGCGGCTGCAATACGTGTTCGTGTATCCGGAGGCCAATGATATCGTCCTGGCGGGCCCAGGCGAGGGTTGGCGCGTCGATGATGGCGGGAACGTGGTCGGTGTGACGACGGGGCGCCCCGTGTTACAGCTCGATGATCTGCTCGTGGCGTTTCGCAGTGTGGAAGCCGCTCGTCAGGGTGGTATCAGCGTTTCGATCGACCCGACCGAAGAAGGGACGCGGCGGCTGATGGACCTGCTGTCGAATCAGCGGCGTGTGAATGCGATGACCCCGCAGCTGGAAGCGGCGATGAAAGAGGCTTTCGGGCCCCAGCAAGTGACCGTGACCGGCGTGCCCGCTACCAGCCATTTTGCCCGGGTGCTCGTGGCGGCCGACTACCGTATGAAGCGCATTGCCATGAAGCTGGAACCGTCGCCGGTACGGGAATTGAAGAGCTACCTGGATTTGATCAGCGGCCAGCGTGCTTCGGCGGTGAACAATGCCAGCCCGCGATGGTGGCTGGCCTGCAACTACCAGCCCCTGGCTACGACGGACGACGGTTTGGCGTGGGAGCTGCGAGGACCGGGCGTCAAGGCCATGACAGAGGACGAAGTCATTTCGGCCACGGGCGAGCGCAAGGAAACGGGTCGCACCAGCCGACAGGCGCAGCGGTGGGCCGACATGATGACAGAACAGTATGACGCTTTGTCGAGCCAAGAGCCCATCTTCGGCGAACTGCGCAATCTCATGGATATGTGCGTCGTGGCCGCGCTGGTGCGTAAAGAACACCTCGTCGAGCGCGCCGGGCTGAGCCTGCCCTTGTTAATGGACGAACAGAGCGAGCTCAAGTCGGAAGTGTGGAATGCACCAAAGGTCATCGCACCGGAAGTCAGCTTCCTGCAAGGGCGCGGATCCTTCATCGTCACCGCCTCGGGTGGCGTAGCGGTCGAGTCGTGGTTCGTCGCCGACCAGAAGGAAATCGTCGCCCAGGTCGCCCAAATCCGTCAGCGCGCCACACCCGGCAAGCAAGCCCAGTTCTGGTGGTAAGGATCTGGGGTTGCATCACCCAGTTCACGCTACGAACGCCAGGTAGTAGAAGATCCAGCCCGTGACGGCGGTCATCGTCATGGCTACGGTCGCGACCCAGCCCCAGCGGGCATGACTCCGGCTGTACGCCGACGGTCCCGTCGGGTGCGGAAAGCGGCGTAGCGCCTGGACGATCACGATCAACCAGATCAGTGGCGTGGGGACGGCAAAAGCCAAATGAATCCATAGGCTGTAGTCGACCCAGCCTGTCGCGAAGTACGGCGATGGCTCGGCGAGAGGTCGCCAGTCCTTGGTGATGAAGTTGAGATCAAACTCGAAGGCCGTCACGGCTGCCAACAGAATCACGGCGAGCGCAATCTGCGCTCGTTTGTGCCAGGTGTATTGGCGCGCTCCCTTAACGAGATAGATGCTGAACGCCAGCAGCGGGATGACCGCGAACATGGCGATGAACACGAAATCCAGCATAAACGTGGCGCGCGTTGGCAGAATGCCTCGATGAGTGTCTTGCGCGAGCAGGAGGGCAGATACGGCGGACATGGGGCCCCTCATCAACGGAGTACGGAAAAGACCGCGTCCGGCTCAGTCCGGCCCCGTCGCTCCCGGATTGCCCGGCGAAGGGGGAAGAGAGGCGGCTGCACGGTCCGTCGGGTAGATTTTCAGGTCGACCCGACGTCGTTTACCAATCGGTCTGCGGGCCGCCAGTTTAGCAGAAGGACGGTGGATCAGCGGAGGGGCTATTGCGGCAGACGCGCGAACGACACCACGCACACGTCGTCTTCCTGGGGCGCTCCCTGGGTGACCGTGGGCCCGGCGAGCAAATCTTCCACCGCAAAGGCGCTCGTCACATCCACGCCCCGCGTACAGGAAAAAGCCAGTACGTCGGCTAACAGGCGCTCGATCAGTGCCTGCGGGCTGAGTGGTTCGGTGCAGATGTCGCGGATGCGATCGACCCCGTATCGCGAACCGGCCAGATTCGGTGCCTCGCTGATGCCATCCGTATAGAGCATCACACGGTCGCCCGGTTCCAACTCCGCCGTCGCTTGGGAAAACTCCAGATTAGGGTCGATTCCGAGCGGAGGGGCCGTGACCTCGGTGCCCAACACTTCGACTTGCCCCGACCGCGCCCGGCGGAGCAGCGGGGGCATGTGCCCGGCGTTGACAATCGTCAGTTCGTGACGGATCGGGTCCAGGACGCACAGCGAAAACGTGATGAAGTAGCTGAACCCATGCCGCGAGAGATGGTAGTTCAGCGCCCGTACGGCCTCGGAGGGCCGCAAATGCGTCGCCAGGCAGTAGCGGGCCTCCGAGCACAGGCGGGCCATCAGCAGCGCGGCCGGCACGCCGTGCCCAGCCACGTCGCCGACGGCGACGGCGAGTTGGCCACCGGGCAAAGGGATGTAACCAAAATAGTCACCGCCAACCGCCTCGGCCGGTCGGTAATAGTCGAACAACTCGTAACCGCTGATTTCGGGACGATCCCGCGGCAGAAAATGCTGCTGAACCTGCCGTGCTGTGGCCAGATCACGCTCTCGCCGGTCGAATTGCAGCGCGGTCTCATGCAGGTGGGCGTGATTGACCGCCTGACCTACAAGATTCGCAATATTCACCAGGACATCCAGATCGACCTCGTTGAACGTACGTGTGGGTTTCTGCGAGTCCAGATGAATCAACCCGAAAGGTCGTTCGGCCGACCCAATCAGCGGCGCGCAAAGGATGGAATGCATTTGCAGTTCCATGACGGACTCGCTAGCTCCGTCCTTCCCATCCGCCGTGTCGCTGATCAACACCGCTCGGCCCTCGGTCATGACGTGGTCCGAAATCGTGCGGCTCAACACCGGCAGCTCGCGCAAGTTCCCATTCACGTTCTTCACGGCATAGGGTTGCAGCCGCCCGGTCGGTCGGTTGGCCACCATGATGCAGCCTCGCGTGGCCTGCGGGAAAATCTGGAAGATGTTGTCCAGCACGCTGGGCAACACCTTCTTCAGATCCAGCGACAGGCCGAGGATGCGGGTGATTTCCAGCAAAGCTCGGAGCCGCGGAGCCGTATGGCTGTCGTCGTCCGAGGCGTAGTCCGATAAGACATTGATCGACGTGACGATCGTGGAGGGGCGATCCTGCGTCGTCTGGCTGCCTGCGTCGAGTCGCGGAGTCTCCGCCTCCATGCGGAACAGCAGCGACACCTGGCTCACCTGGATTTCGTCACGGTCGCTCAACAGCCGGGGGGCCCGCAGGGCCTCGCCGTTCACGCGTGTGCCGTGCTGGCTGCCAATATCATCGACCCAGTACCCTTCCTTGCTGAGCGTGATGCGGGCGTGGCGGCGCGAGACCGTCGTGTCCGGGAGGATGATATGGCAGTCCGGTCGACGCCCGATGAGCGTCTCGCGCGCTGCCAATTCAAACTGCTGGCCTGCCTTGGTACCCGTCAGGACGTGAATCGAAGCCATGCTGCGGAATCCAGGTGGCGAGGTGGTCCAGGCGGCGCGATTGTTCCCGGCGCTGACGGCATGGTCGCCCAGCCGAGGATGTCCCGGACGCCTTAACCCGCCACCCGGCCGAGGCTGGCCACGCGATTCATTGCATTCAGAATCGCCTTGACCGTGGCTTCGACAGTATCCGTCGAAACGCCGTGTCCGCGCACCAACACACCTTGATGCTCGACTTCCAGCGTCACGTCCGCCAGCGAATCATGTCCGAGCGTGGCGCTCCGCACCTGATAGTCCTTGCAGCGGAGCCGGATCCCGGTGATCTTCTCCGCCGCCAGAAACGCCGCATCGATCGGACCGTCCCCCTCCGACATGTCCTGGCTGACGCTTTCATCGCCGCGCCGCAGGGTCAAGCTGACGTGCGGTTTTCGACCCGTTCCCGACGTCACCTCGAAACTCACCAGGGACCACTCCTCGGGCTCTGCACCATGCAACTGATTGTCAATCAGCGCTGCAATGTCGCCATCATAGATTTCCTTCTTCTTGTCCGCCAGTCGCTTGAACTCCTCGAAAACCGACTGCAGCTGCTCCCCCGTCAGACGGTATCCCAGACTCTTGGCTCGGTCGGCCAGCGCTGCCCGCCCGCTATGCTTGCCGAGCACCAGGTCTGTTTTGGTGAAACCCACGTCTTCGGGACTCATGATCTCGTAAGTCCGCGGCTCCTTCAGCATCCCGTCCTGGTGAATCCCGGCCTCGTGAGCAAAGGCGTTGCGTCCCACGATCGCCTTGTTCCGCTGAACCTGCAACCCCGTAATGGACGAGACCAGTCGGCTCGTCGGCACTAATCGCTGCGTGACGATGCCCGTTTCGCAATGATAAAAGTCGCCTCGCACCTTCATGGCCATCACGACTTCTTCCAACGAGCAGTTGCCCGCCCGCTCGCCGATGCCGTTGACGGTACACTCGATCTGGCCGGCCCCGTTCTGCACCGCCGCCAGGCTGTTCGCCACCGCCAAACCCAGATCGTTGTGGCAGTGGATGCTGATCACCGCGCGATCGATATTCGGCACGCGATGCATCAACATGGCGATCGTCTCGCCCAACTGCGTCGGTACGGCATAGCCGACGGTGTCCGGTATGTTGATCGTCGTCGCGCCCGCATCAATGGCGGCTTCCACCACCTGGCACAAAAAATCTCGCTCGGTGCGCGCTGCATCCTCCGGCGAAAACTCCACGTCGTCGCAGTACGAAACGGCACGCTGCACGCCCTCGCGCGCCCGCTCAATAATTTGCTCCGGCGTCATGCGCAGCTTAAATTCGCGATGGATCGCACTGGTCGCCAGAAAGACGTGGATCCGCGACGATTCGG
>JBFWYF010000093.1:0-13002 GCA_050186685.1 Pirellulaceae bacterium | reverse complement strand
TCGTGGCAGGGCGCGACATGGTAGTCGACTGCATGATTCAAGGGGCGTTTCTTCGGGGGAAAAGCTGCACGGCCGACACATGCGTTCCCGTCATTCCGGACTGATGATTTGGCCTTTCACCGGTGAGTACATCGTACGCGTTTCGGTCTTTCCGTCCGCTATCACGACGACCTTCTGAAAAGCACATGGGATGCCCACTCCATCCTGCATCACCGGTGAGTTCTGCAAGTGATAGTGCAAGTGTGGCTCCGACGAATTCCCCGAATTACCGCACTTGCCCAGCAATTGGCCGCGTTTTACCTTGTCACCCGCCTTGACGACGATGCTTCCCAGTTTGAGGTGCGCCAGGACCGAGACTTCTTCTTCGTGATGCTGGATGAGTATACAGTTGCCGACGGCCGAAAAGGGATTCATCGAGCCCGGCACATTGTCACGAACGCCTGCAATCACCTCGATGATCGTGCCATCCGCTGGCGCGAGTACTTCGCGGCCGAACGCGAAGTAATCCTCATTCCGAGTGCCTCCGCCACGATGCGTCTCTCCCCTCTCGTTCACTCCCAGAAGGTCCAGAGCAAATTGCTGGTTAGGCACGTCGTGGTGCTGATTGACTTCGGCAGTGTCCCCTCCCCAAGCCACGAGCCAACGCTCGGTAAGGGGAAGCGACAACGCTGCCTTGTGATTTTTCGGTGCGGATTTGGTTGCCATGCGCGGCTTGAAGGCGAGTCCGGCAATCAAGCCACGACTGTCCAGCACAATCTGCATGTCGAGCAAGCCCTTTTCAAACTGCGCAGGAAAGACGACTGCCCCACCGACCGACTGCGGCTGGCCGAGCTTCATGAATTGTCCCATCTGCTGCGTCAGCCCTTGAAAGAATGCACGCGACTTGTTGAGCGGCAATGCTGCGTCCATTTCCTTATTGAACGAAGCCTGAATGGCAGCAAAATTCCCAGCGTTGATCCATCCGACGAGCTGGTTGGCCACTTGGGTGGAACGCTGTGTGTCTTGCCCCCACGCAGGCTCGATGGAAGCAATCGCGGCTGTGAAAACCATAATGACGGGCAAGACTTTGAACATGGCCGCGGTCTTTCAGGGATCGAGTGATGGAAACATAAAGTTAGGCAAGGCCTCCCTTTTCCACGCCTTGCGTGTCGCGCTTTCGGCTGCGTTTTGTGTCGAGGGAGGTCATCTACGACCGTTATCTGATTAGTCGCAGCCGGAGTGCAGATTCTTACGGCCTAGAAAAGATTCCTGGATCACGGTCGGTGTGGCACTGGCTCGGCCAGTGTCCTCGGCTTCGAGGAAGTTGCCCCAGCGCAGGGGAAGCACTGGCGAAGCCAGTGCCACACAGCCGCGGCTCGAAGTCGTGGCTCTCGAACAACACTACGCCGCGGAACCCGGACGGGCGTACTCATGAGGGATCCTGTCCATTCAGCCGGCAAGGTGCCTCAGGCAAACCCCGACCGGGCGGAACTTAGTGTGGTCCCCGTGGGGGATATCAGCCGGATATGGCAGTGTCTGCACCGGCAGCCAGGCAAATTGCTCAGTCACCGTGTCAAACTGGCCATCACCGTTCATGTCGACTTCTGGCTGATCGGAGAAGGCGCTCGGCCGCTGCGAGACGAACACCCACTCGAAACAAGCGTCCCGGACCGCCAGTCCCGTGCCGCGGTCCGGTGCGACTAGGCGAGTACCTGCGTAAGCACATCCCCGGCGACATCGGTCAGGCGGTAGCGGCGGCCGTTGTGCAGGTAGGTCAGTTGTTTGTGATCAAGGCCGAGCAGGTGCAACATCGTTGCGTGAATGTCATGCACGGAAACACGGTCGACGGCCGCACGGTATCCGATCTCGTCCAGTTCACCGTAGCTGACGCCACCGCGAATCCCGGCACCGGTCATGAACATCCCGAAGCCGTTCGGATTGTGGTCGCGGCCACCGTTCCCCTGTGAGACGGGCATGCGACCGAACTCGCCGCCCCAGATCACCAGCGTGTCCTTTATCAGCCCGGTCCGCTTCAGATCGGTCAGCAGTGCATCGATGGGCCGGTCGGTAGCGCGGCAATGCCCGCGATGGTTGCCGTTCACATCGCTGTGGGCGTCCCATTCGCCATCGCTGTACACCTGGACAAACCGGACCCCACGCTCGATCAGCCGCCGCGCCATAAGGCATTTCGAACCGAACGACCGTGTCTCTCTCTCATCAATTCCGTACATCGCCCGCGTCTCGGCGGTTTCAGTGCTGAAATCGACCAGGTCCGTCGCTTCCATTTGCATACGGAAGGCGAGTTCAAAACTCTGAATGCGGCCCAGCAGTTCCTTCTCGCCCGGCCGTGTTTCCAGATGGCGTTGATTCAGCCGCCCCATCAAGTCCAGTTGCTTGCGCTGATCATCGCGCGTGACGTCGCGCGGCCGCGACAGGTTGATCACGGGATTGCCTTCCGGCCGAAACAGGGTCCCCTGATAGGTCGTCGGCAGGAAGCCGGAGCTCCAGTTGAGATTGCCTCCTTTGACTCCCTGATTGTTACCGAGTACGACGAATCCGGGCAGTGAGTCATTTTCGGATCCAAGTCCATAGGTCACCCAGGCACCAGCACTCGGAAAACCTGGTCGGGGGATGCCCGTGTTGATCTGATATAAGGCCGGGACGTGATTGTTCGATTCGCTATAGCATGAGCGGATGAAGGCGAATTCGTCGACGTGCCGCGCTACCTGGGTATAGTGTTCGCAGACCCACGCGCCGGACTCACCATATTGCTGGAACTTGAACGGCGACTTCATCAGCGGACCAGGACTGCCGTTGAAAACGTCGATGTCGACGCGCTGGCCGTCGCGTTTCGTCAGTTCGGGCTTGGGATCGAACATGTCAACCGCGCTGGGCGCCCCTTCCATGAAGAGCCAGATGACCGACTTGGCCTTCGCGGGAAAGTGGCCCGATTTGGGCGCCAGCGGGTTAAGCGAGTGGGCGGGTGCATCGGCAACACAGACGCCGTCACTTGGCAACATATTCGCCAAGGCCAGCACCCCTAATCCGCCCCCGGCTTTGCTGAGCAATTCGCGGCGAGTGAGGGTCGATGTCAACCTGAAAATCTCGTCTCGCATGGTAAGCGTTCCCGTTTCCTGGCTCGCGGCGAAGCACCCTGGAATCGAAGCCGTTGGCCAACAGTCAATCGATGTAGATGAACTCGTTCAAGCCGAAGAGGGTCTGGCACAGGTCGGTCAGTGCTGCGGCCGTGGCGGCCGCCGTCTCTTCGCCTCGCTGCTGGCGGGCTGATTCTTGCTCGGCAACGAACGTGGTCAGCTCAGCGAGCTCCTGTGCGGAGGGCTCGCGGGCCAGCGCGAGCACCCAGGCGCGACGCACCTGACCCGCGACATCGCCGCCGCCCTCGGCCGCCGCGCGTCGAGCCAGCTCGGCGGCGCGCAAGCGTACAAACGGATCGTTCAGCAGCGCAAGCGCCTGAGGGGCGACGGTGGTGTTGAAGCGGCGGCCACAGCTGACCTGCCCATCCGGAGCATCGAACGCCTGCAACAGCGGATATTGCACGACCCGTTTGTGGAACATGTAGATCGTGCGACGGCAACTGGCCGGAGTATCCTGCACATCGCCGGGGTAAGGATTCTTTACGTTGCGAGCCTGCATCGCTTCGATCGCGATCGGCGGCTTGAAGCCGGGACCGTACATCTGCTTGTTGAGCGTGCCGGCCGCCGTGAGCATCGCGTCTCGCAGCAGTTCGGCTTCGAGCCGTCGGGGCGGAAAGCGCCACAGCAGCCGGTTATCGGGATCCGTCGCGGCCTTCGCCTCGTCGAATGCCGACGACTGCTGATACGTCGCGCTATGTACGATTAGACCGTGCAGGTGCTTTACGCTCCAGCCGCTACGGACCAGCTCGCCCGCCAGCCACTCGAGCAACTCCGGGTGAGTCGGCCGCTCGCCACGCGTGCCAAAGTCGTTAGGCGTGCGCACCAGCCCTTCGCCAAAATGATGCTGCCAGACACGATTCGCCATGACGCGCGCCAGCAAGGGCCCGGCACCGTGCTCGAGGTCGGTAATCCACTCGGCCATCGCCTGCCGTTGTTGCGTGCTGTCGTCGCGCCGCCTTGCTTCGCGGGCGGCCTGCCAGTATTCCTCGGCGCTCTTGTCCCGCATCAGTACGGACAAGAATCCCAGGTCCATCTGTTCGTTGCGAGCCAGGAAATCACCCCGCTCGAAGAACCACGTCTCACGCGGTTCGGCGGAGAAGTCCCCAAAAGCAAAGGCCATTGGGAGTGGCGCCGGTTGGCGCGCCGCGACGGCTTCCACCGCCGCATCGAGAGTACGCCACTTCGCCTGCTCCGCCGCGGGCAGAGCCGCGACGTACTCGGCATCGGTGATACTCAATTCTTTCTTGAAGCGGTTAGCAAGCTTCTTCGCTTCACCATCATTCGGTCTGTCGATCAGCAACTGCTTGTCATCGTCGCTCAGCTTGAGTTTGCGGATTTTCTCGCTTCGTAACGGCTCGGCGACCGGGCGGCGTGCTTCTTTCAGCCAATCGTCACGCTGCTTCACCAGGGGATCATATTCGGCCTGCCATTCGGCCATGGCGCGCGTGTACTTGCGCACTTCCGCGGGCGGGCCGAGCGGTACGTCCCGGCGGTCGCCGCTATTGAACGCCCGGGTCATCCGGTAGTAGTCGCGCGTGGAAAGCGGGTCGTACTTGTGGTCGTGGCACCGGCAGCAGCCGAGTGTCAAGCCGAGCAATGCCTGCCCAGTGGTCGCGACCATGTCATCCAGCTCGTTGGCCCGGTTGCGAAGTTTCTCTTCTTCCATGGGGACCATCAGCATGGTGCTGTGTCCCGCGACCAGGAACCCGGTGGCGGCAATGGCGTCCGGGTTGTCCGGCGCGTACTCGTCGCCCGCCAGCTGCCAGCGCACAAACTGGTCGAACGGCAGATCGTCGTTAAGTGCCCGAATAACGAAGTCGCGAAATCGATAGGCGTTCGGCCGATCGGCGTCTCCTTCCTGTCCATTGCTATCCGCATAGCGGGCCACATCAAGCCAGTGTCGCGCCCAACGTTCGCCATAATGGGGCGACTTGAGAAGCGAGGCCAAAAGAGACTCCGGCGCCGTAAACTGGTCCAGCGAGCCTCCCACTTCCAGACCCAATACTTCCTCTTTCCACTTGCCGGCCGATTCCGTCCATTGCGGTGGCAGACCGATCAAGTCGAAGAATGCTCTCCGGACCAGGGTCCTGGCGTCGGCGGGTGGATTGGGAGCGAGCCCCCGCGTCTCGATCGCGTGCAGCACGAATCGGTCGACGGGCGTGCGGGCCCAGTCCGGATGCTCCACCGGGGGCGGCGCGACCGGCTGCAGCGGTTGGAACGACCAGTGACGGCGGTCTTCTTCCGTGATCATGAGTTCGCGGCTCGTGGCGACGACAGGCGAGTCGGATAGCGGCCACACGGCACCGCCATCGATCCAGCGGCGCAACTTCTCAATCTCTCCGTCGCTCAGCGGTTCGCTGTCCGGCGGCATCCGCTCCTGCTTGTCGGAAGAGGTCACCAAGGCGAGCAGCCGGCTCTCGCTGGCCTTGAACGGAACAACCGCCGGCTCGGCGGAATCGCCACCCTGGAACACCGACTCCCGCGCATCCAGCCGCAGTCCTCCCTGCTGCTTGTCCGGTCCATGGCACTTCCAGCAGTGCCGAGCGAAGATAGGACGAACGTCGCGGTCGAACTCGATCGGAGCGGCGTCGACGGGGAATCCGATGATTCCGAATCCGATCAGGAAAGTGCAGAAGGGACGGAACACGTAGTCGATCTCCGGTGTATGCGGTCGCAACGTGCGACGCTTATGCGTGAGAACTCGTCTAACACGCATCTCAGGGATCCAGCTGCAGGGACGGTATTCGGCCGTAGGCAGCGGCGGAATGATCCTTTATACCATCGAAGGTGGGGCGCGCGCCGAGACACGGTTATCCACACGTAGGATGGCCGTGGATACATCGTCGCTATGCCCCAATGTGATTCCCCCCCAAGTGAGACGCTGGGGGGAAGAACCGGGAGCTGCCGTTATCTTCTCGGGAATCCTAGAGGATCGCACGAACGATGGCCAGAAAGCAGGCACGAACGGAAGAGGATTTTCCAGAAGCTGGCACCGTGTTTGTGGCGCCGACGGGGGATGGACGACTGGCGGCGGGACGCGTGCTTCGGCGGCAGTTCGAGGGTGGGGCGTTCGGAGCGCTGGTGGCCGCTTCCCGCTGGATCGGGCGAGAGGTTCCACCCTTGGACCTGGTCGAACTGCGTGAGACGCTGGTCCTGACGCATCACCGCTGGCAAGCGACGCCCGAGATATTCTGGGCCCACTCGCCGATGCCTGCGGACTTCACGGCGATCGGACGAATCGAACTGCCGCCGGAGGATCGGGAGGCGTCCAGTTTCACGTTTGGTGGCTGGCATTCCGTACCGCTCCAGGCGCTGCTGCAATGGCGGTGGGATCATGATCGCGAGGCACTGCTGCGCGAGGAGGCCGCGAATGCGGTCGCAGAAGCGCAGCGGCGGCAGAAAGCAGCCGCAGCCCGAGCCATGCTGCTGCGGAGTCTGACCCTGGATTCTCTGGCGGAACGAAAGTGGCTCGCAGACTGGGACAGCCCAAGCCCCGGATCGCCAGTTGCCGAGTCTCGGGCACTGCTCGCACAGCTGGTCCGCGAATTGCGCGCGGTGCCCAAGCTGACCAAGACGACCGCCCGGCGGCTGATGAGGCAGTCTGTCCGGGCGTTCAACCGGCTGGATTCTCCGCGGCCCTTCATTACGACCATTGAGCGCGAAGAGTTATGTGAGGCGTACGAACAGATTGCCTGCGCGGCAGGGTTTCCAGAGCTTGCCGACGAGATCGACCGATGGAGGGAGTGGTAACCAGGAGAGAGCGTTGGAACAAGTTCCGCCGCACCTCTTCCGAAGCGCGCGGGAATCCGGAAAAATCACACTTACGAGGACAACGAGGGGACGGTCAAGGAAAATGGATTGAGGACTCCGCGGATGAGGAGCAAGTCGCAACGCAAGAAGGAGCACATGAAGCGCCGGCGGCAGAAGAAGGAACTCAGGCAGCGCCGGCATCTCGAGGACGTGCAACGCGCCGTAGGTTCGCCAGCCGCCGCGCGTCAATACCAACGGTTCTTGCAGCAAGTACCCCAGGGTTGGGCGGGTGAGTCGCCGGAAGACGTGGCCGTATTCGACGATCAAGTTCTTCAGTCTTTGCCGCCGGAGCAGGCCCAGCAGGTGACCGCGGTTCGAGCCGCGCTGCAGGACGCCGTGGAGTCGCGCGGCAGCGATGCACTGCAGCGCGTCGCTTCGATTCCTCGCAGCAGTCCCGTCAGCCCGTGGCGATTGTTCATTCGCGGGTTGATTGCGTGGCTGGCGAATGACCCTGGCGCGGCGGGTGAGTCTTGGCGGCGATTAGACCCCGAACGGCGCCCGGGCCGGATCGCCATCGCCATGATGGCCGCGCTGCGGACGGATCTCGATCAAGCCGCCGAAACAGCTGTACCCGCTCAGCCGGCCGCAGAAGTGGTGGCGCCCTGGTCCAGTCCACTCGGCCGCACCTTGCTGTACCATGCGAAGCTGTTACGGCGCATGCGATTCGATCGCGTGGCACTCCGGACGGCGAAGGCTGGGCTCAGCGTCCCGGAGTAATCGAAGGACCTGGTGCTGGGGCCGAATAAGATACGCTGGCTTGCCCGGTTCATTGCGGAACATGAAGCGATGGAGCCGGATCTGACCGCGGCCTTGGCCCGCGTCGCACTGCACCGGGCGTACCGCCAGCGCCACAGCGACTTGTTCGAGGAGGCGATCTTGGCGTTCCCGGGACCGCGACACGATCCAAAGAACCTTCTGTTGTCGTATGGATACTTCAGTGGCTTCCGGAATAACGACCGAGCTTCGCAGTTGCTGGATACGTATCTGAAGCAGGACTTGCCGAATAATACCAACCTCACGGAACCAGTGCGCGCCGCGATCGCCAGCCAGATTCACCTCCTGGAAGCGATGGATCTGGTCGATCGCAGCCAACCCACCTTTCCCTGGGAACGCGCCGATACGTCGGATGACAAGGCCATACGGCAACATTTCCGTGCGGCCGCGGCGGCATATCCCGCGCACCGGGCGGTGTACCGGGAGTACCTGGCATGGATCGAATCGACGCTAGACCGGCTCCGCGGCAACCGGGGGAAGCCCGACGCCTGGGAAAAGGAACGGGCTCAGGTCATGCGGGACTGGGCGAAGGGGCTGCCGGACGATGCCGAGCCCCGGCTGTGGCTGGTCGATTACCTGCTCGACGAGGAACTCACGGAAGAGGCGAAGCCGCATGTCGAGTGGTTGTCGGCGGCTCGACACGACGACCCGCGCGTGCGGGCCACGCCCTGGAAATGGCAACTGCTCGAAGCCAGCCGGCTCAGTCGCCGTAAGGCCTGGCTGGGACAAATCCCGGAGCGGCTGGCCGAGGCCGAACGGCTGTGGCCCGAATGGCTGTCGCGTCCGTGGCTCGCCTATTGGAAGGCGGCCTCGCATTTGCGCCAGGGGGATACGGCAGCGTACGAGCAACAGCGAGCGCAGATTGCCGAGCGAGGAGAGCCGCGCCGCGACTCGTTGGCGGATGCCTGCATGATGCTGGGTGCTGCGCAGTGGTTAAATGTACCCTCGGCGACACTCAAGCAGCTGCGCGGGCCGGTGGACCGCGCCGTCAAGACCCTCGGCCAGTTGAGCCGAGACGATCTGGTCGAGGTGAGCGCGTTCTTCTGGGACCTGCACCGCGTGCGGCTGGAATATCCGGCGATGCGGATGCACGGCAGCAAATTTGGTAAGCGGCTGCTGGCCCAATTCAAGGCTAATCCAAAGTATGTTCGCGAGCAGGCGGACGACGCGCGGGTGCAGTCGGCCGTATTGTGGGCTGCCGAACACCGCTTCTGGATGACGAACTACGATCCCAAGCCACCTCCCTGGCTCACGCTGTCTTTGACGAAACAGCACGCGGTGTTCGCGGCAGCCAAGGTCCGCGCCTGGCTCCAGGAGGGTTATCGTTACGGTGGAATCGACGACCCGTCTGTCGGCGCCC
This sequence comes from Pirellulaceae bacterium, assembly GCA_050186685.1. GTDB lineage: Bacteria > Planctomycetota > Planctomycetia > Pirellulales > Pirellulaceae > CAZFLF01. Next base: position 3,924 of record JBFWYF010000093.1, on the reverse strand, counting down.
GCTTGCGCGATGCGGCACTGGGGCAACGAGACGCCTTCTACCGATACTGGTTCCAGTATTTGGCTCAAGGATTGGAGGACAACCTGGCACGCAGCAAAGCGACCCGATTCAATTTCGGACCGGGCTTCTTCGGCGCTGGACCGATGGGCGGCGCTGGAGGAATGGGCCCTGCGGATGAGGACGACGAGGGCTATGACGACGGGGTCGAGGATCTCGATTTCGACGACGAGGAGGGCGACAAACTGGATCTACTCGATGATCTGTTCCGATTCGACCCGGACTGCGATTGTCCCGAGTGCCAGGCCGCCAAGCGCGCGTTTCAGGCCGCCCAGCGTTTTCCCGGTCGCAACGCAGATCGAAAGGACCGCTCGTGAAACAGACGCATGCGGACGATCCGTTTCAGCTGCTAGGCGTGGCTCGAGATGCCGGGGAAGCCGAGATTCGGGTCCGGTACCTGGAACTCGTAAAACAGTTTCCGCCGGAGCGGGAACCGGACAAGTTCCGCGCCTTCCGGGCCGCGTACGAGGCCGTCAAGGATCCCCTGGCGATCGCGAAGCGGCTGGTCGAGCTGCCGGCCGAGGAGATCCCATCCTGGGATGAGGCCATCGAAGCGCAGCGGAAAAATCCGCCACGCCTGACGCCCTCGTTCATCTTGAGTCTTGGGAACCGAGCCGTCGACGAGGTGCCTGCCCGGGTCAGCGGTCCTCGGCAACCGACGGCCGCGGGTCCCTCGACCGATCCACCAGCTGCCACTCCACCGGCTGCCACTCCACCCCAGTCTGCTGATGGAACATCTCATGAATGATTCGTTTGGCATTTCGCCATCGTCTTCGGAGTTGCCGCCGCGGGAAGTGCCCTCACCCGACGAGGTTCCTCAATTCGGGGCGATCGACATTGTCGAGGCGTTCACCGCCATGCGACACGAATGGCGCGGCCAAACCAAGGAGAGCCGCGCGCTGGTCGAACAGGTGCAGGCGGCTGTGGCGACGATGGAGTCACTGAATGCGAAATGGCGGGCGCGGGCAGAAGAAGGCGGCCAGCGCGATGCTGGCGACGCCCGGCCGTTGGTGCACGTGCTCGTGGAGACGGATCACCAGTTGTCGCGAGCGATTGCGGCGGCCGGGCATTGGGAATCCGCTCGCCAGTTGCGTGAGACGCGTGCAGCGGAGACAGCCGAGAGGTTCCTGGCGAACATGAGCGCCCTGGGTCGCTGGTTCGCTCGGCCGCTCTGGAATTTCCTGGCTCACCAGCGTCAGTCATCCGACCATTCGAGTCTCGAGCCGGTGATTGAGGGATTGCAGTTGGTCCTCGCCCGATTGCGGAGGGCCATGAGCGACCATCAAATCGAGCGTTTGGACACCGTGGGGCGACCTTTTGACGCGGGCACGATGCATGCCATCGGCACGGTGCCCTCTACGGCCTATCCGGCCGGGCACGTCGCCGAACAACTCTCGCCAGGCTATTGTTGGCGCGGCCAGATGCTGCGATTCGCGGAGGTCCGTGTGGCGGCCGACCACGTAGCCGCAACTCCCGAAGTGAATTGAAAGGAGGCACGACCATGGGTGACATGTCGGATCCCATCGTAGGTATCGATTTAGGCACGACGAACAGCGTCGTCGCGATTGTGATCGACGGTCAACCGCACGTCCTCGAGGAAACGGGAGAGAAGCTCTTGCCCTCCGTGGTCGGCCTCAATCCACAGGGGCAGCTGGTAACCGGAGTGCCCGCGCGGAACCAGTTGGCGGCGTTTCCGGATCGCACGGTGGCTTCGATCAAACGGCGGATGGGGCGCATGGAGCCCGTCACGCTGGGTGATCAGTCGTTCACGCCGCCCGAGATCAGCGCCATGATTCTACGGCGTTTGCGGGATCGGGCCAGCCGCGCACTGGGTCGCCCCGTCAACCGGGCTGTCATCACCGTCCCAGCTTTCTTTGACGAGAACCAGCGGCAGGCCACTCGGGAGGCGGGAGCACTGGCCGGCTTGACTGTCGAACGCATCATCAACGAACCGACCGCCGCCACCCTCGTCTATCACGTCGGATCGCAGGATCGCAAACATATTGTGGTCTACGATTTCGGCGGAGGTACCTTCGACGTCTCGATCGTCCGCATGGAAGCCGGCGTCATTGAGGTCCTGACCAGCAAGGGTGATACCCAATTGGGAGGCGACGACCTTGACCTGGCGCTGATGAATCGTGTCGCGGACCAATTCCATGCGGAACAGGGCATGGACTTGCGCACCAGTGCGCAGGCGCGATACCGCTTGCTGCAGGCCTGTGAGCAAGCCAAGCGTCGGCTCTCGACCGAAGAAACGGCGCACATTACGGAGGAATTCATCGCGGAGAAAGCCGGTCAGCCGCTTCACCTCGCGGCGACCTTTACCCGGAAGGAATTTGAGGAGTTGATCGAGCCGTTTGTCGCACGCACGATCTCCAGTGTCGATGCCGCGCTACGCGATGTGGGGATGACCGTGCATCAGATCGATGACCTGGTGCTGGTTGGTGGCTCGACGCGCATTCCCATGGTCGAGGAGCGTCTACGCGACGAATTCCTGCGCGAACCGAGCCGGGCGGTGGACCCTGATCTGGCCGTCGCGCTGGGGGCTGCCGTGCAGGCCGCCATGCTGGAGGGCCATTCGGTCGGACGAGTCCTGGTGGACGTGACCGGTCACACCCTGGGCATCGAGGCCTGTACCGGCATATCGTTCAGCGGTCCTCTCCTTACGTTTTCGCCGATTATCCATCGCAACAGTGCCCTGCCCGCCCGTTACGAATGTGCGTATCAGAAGATGTTTGACGAGCAGGAGCACGCGGAAATCCACGTGCTTCAGGGGGAACACTCCGAAGTGTATCGTAACCGCTCGATTGGCAAGTTCATGTTGAAGCTCGCACCCGGCGGAGGCGACCGCGGCAAGATCGTCGTGCGGTTCGACCTGACGCTCGATGGCACGTTGCGAGTGACCGCGACACAGCCGGCCACCGGTTATAGCCAGGAATTGACCATCGACAATGCCCTGAGCCATTTCCAGGCCGAGGATCGCAGCCGTGCTGAAGAACGCCTGGGAGCCATGTTCGCGGCGTCGGACGAGTACGTCGATGACGACGACGAGGCCGGCGCGGAATTCGGCACTGCGACTCTGGAGGGTACGTTCCGCAGGACGGAAGCACCGATCAGCGCACTGCCCTCCGGAGACGTGCGGTTCGCTGATGCCTTGACGCTGATTAACAAAGCCGAAACCAAGCGGTCTGCGGTCGGGTCCGAGGACGCCCGAGATATCGAACGTGTCTGCGAGATGCTGAAGCAGGCCATTGTGACCGAAGATCTCGCAAACGTTGCCAGTCTGACGGAAGAGCTCGACGATATCCTGTTCTATGTCCAGTGACGCTTCGTTCCGCTGTCCCGTCTGTCGTGCGACGCAATCGCTGCGCGAAACCTGCCGGCGTTGCCGGGCCGATCTGCGTCTGGTCGTCCGTGCTACGCGCCGTCTCGCTTACGTCCAGCAGGCACGCGAGCTAGCTCGCGCTGGCGGCAACAACCAGCTCGCTGAATCGCTTACCACCGAACTGCGTTGGCTCGCGCCCGGCCACTCCTGAGCGAGCGTGTCGGACAGCGCCGCAGGGGCCGCCGCGAGAGAAGAGACCGGCTGCGCTCGACACCTCCGCGTGCTCTGCGGGAACTTTCCTCGCGAGGCGACGAACCCGGGGGGAAATGATCCCGCAGAGGCCACCGAGGCCGCGAGACAAGAGGCGAGCCGCGCTCGACACCTCCGCGTTCCCAGCGTGCTCTGCGGGAACTTTCCTCGTGAGGCAACGAACCCGGGGGAAATGATCCCGCCGAGGCCGCCGAGGCCGCGAGACAAGTGGCGAGCCGCGCTCGACACCTCCGCGTTCCCTGCGTGCTCTGCGGAAACTTTCCTCGCGAGGC
>JBFWYF010000092.1:0-13102 GCA_050186685.1 Pirellulaceae bacterium | reverse complement strand
GGCCCGACTTCCTCGTGCTGGTTGATGACGGCCGGGAACAACATGCGGACGGCTCCGCCGACCTGCTGCACCTCGTGGTCGAAATAAAGGGCTTCCGTCGTGAGGATGCGAAGGAGAAGGCCGGCACTATGCGGGACTACTGGGTACCCGGCGTGAACAACCTAGGCAGCTACGGTCGCTGGGCATTCGCTGAGTTTGCTGACGTTTATGAAATGCAAGCCGATTTCGAGGCGAAGGTGGAAGAGCAATTTGAACGAATGATCGACGAAGCGATTCGGACCGGCGAAGCCGTGTCCATTGAATAGGGTCATGTGACGCATGACGAAAAAGGCGACAAAAAAGTCACCGCGAAGGACCACCCGACCCCAGCGGCCGCAGCACCGGTCGCTGCTCGATATGACCAACTCTCAGGCTCGCACCTTCTTGCTCAAGTCGGAAAGCTACTGCACCGTCGAACTGCCTGATTACCTTCAATTCGGCGGGATTCTCACCGCGACGGCAAAGATACTTCGGACCACCAGTCTAGTTGGTGTGCAGAAAGAGTCGCCTCGCAAACACGAGGGCGTTAACTACGCCATGCTATCCAACAAGGATGGGCGTCATGCATGGCGACCGTTCCAGTTGGTCCACCCGGCATTGTACGTGTCTCTCGTCAACACGATTACCGAGAAGGATCATTGGACCACGATTCGTAAGCGGTTTACCGAGTTTACGTCCATCGACACGATCAACTGCCTGAGCATCCCCGTCAAGTCGCTTTCCAAGCAGAAGGACCAAGCCGCACAGATTTCCCGATGGTGGCAAGGTATCGAGCAGGGCTCGATTGAAATGGCGCTCGATTATCAGTTTGTCCTGCACGCTGACATCACGGACTGCTACGCCGACATTTATACGCACTCCATCCCTTGGGCGCTCCATGATCGCGCCGTAGCGAAGGCCAGGCGAAACGACAAGTCCTTGATCGGCAACGCAATCGACGCGCACATTCAGGACATGCGACACGGCCAGACGAACGGGATCCCGCAAGGCTCGGTGCTGATGAACTTGATCGCGGAAATGGTCCTGGGATACGCGGACCTCCAGTTGAGCGATCGTCTCAAGACGGACGGAATCACCGATTATCGCATCCTCCGGTACCGTGACGACTATCGCATTTTCGTAAATAACCCGCAGCTTGGCGAGGCGATTCTAAAGACGCTGACAGAGGTCATGATAGAATTGGGCCTCCAGCTAAATGCCGAAAAGACCACGCGAAGTCAGTCCGTTGTGAGCGGGTCATTAAAAGCCGACAAGCGTGCATGGATGACGGGCCGCCAGGGTGACGCGAATCTCCAGAAACATCTGCTGGTGATTCATGCGCACGGGATCGAGTTCCCGAATGCTGGCAGCTTAGCCGTTGCATTGACCAACTTTCACGAACGTTTGAACCGGGCAAAGTCGATTTGGCACCCGCTTGTCCTGATCAGCATCGCCGTTGACATCGCGTATCAAAGCCCACGAGTGTTTCCGGTCTGTGCGGCCATCATTAGCAAGCTCCTCAGTGTCCTCAACACGAAGGCGGCGAGACGAGGTGTTATTCAGCAAATTGGCGCGAAGCTATCGCAGCTGCCGAACACGGGGCATATGGAGGTGTGGCTTCAGCGGATTAGCTACCCCATCGACCCTTCAGTGGCCTTCCGCGAGAAGCTGTGCCAAATTGTCTGCGGAAACGATGAGCGTGTCTGGAACAGCGACTGGATATCATCCGCGAGCCTCAAAGACGCCGTCGCGCCGAAGAAGATCATTGACCGCAAGAGACTCCGTGCTCTAAAGCCGGTTGTACGACCGGTTGAGATCAAGGTTTTCGCGTACGAAGGATACTAACGGCGAGAACAAACAACAACATGGCCAAACGAACGACCAACAAGACGAGCCGCAGGAATAAGACGAGCGCGAAGAGCGTCGAAACGCTTACGCACGATGATGCGAAGCGTCGGAACATCCCGACGGCCGAGTTTCAGTCGGTGATGGCCAAAGAGGACCAAACGCCGATTCGGGTCGCATATGAACGCCGGAATCGTGACCTCGACCCGCAGCTTGTCTGGCGCGGCAAGGACGAACAGGACTGGTCGGACCTTGTCGTACCTGCACCGCCGCTCTTCATTCAGGAAAAGGTACACCCCAAGGTGCTGATCGACGACCTGCTACGTCGCACGAAAGCCGACGAGAAAGCCGCCGATTCGCAGATGGACCTTTTCGCCGACTTCAACGGTCTCCCGGAAGGCGACGCGAAGACCGAATTCTATCAGCACGAGTCCAACTGGGCCAACCGCATGATCCTCGGCGACAGCCTTCAGGTCATGGCGTCGCTCGCCGAGCGTGAGGGACTTCGCGGACAGGTGCAGTGCATCTACATCGACCCGCCGTACGGCATCAAGTTCAACTCGAATTTTCAATGGTCAACGACCAGCCGAGACGTGAAGGACGGAAACGTTGCACATATCACGCGCGAGCCGGAGCAGGTTAAGGCATTCCGCGACACATGGCGTGATGGCATTCACAGCTACCTTACGTATCTGCGCGATCGCCTTACTGCCGCACGTGACCTACTCACAGACTCAGGCTCCATATTCGTACAAATCGGCGACGAGAACGTGCACCGCGTGCGCACTGTAATGGAGGAGGTATTCGGGGAGCGCAATCTGGTCAGCGAGCTTGTCGTCCAAAAAACCTATGGCTTTTCCAGCGATGCAATCTCGAATGTTTCGGATTACATTCTTTGGTTCGCGAAGCACCGGGAATCACTGAAGGCACGTGCGCTCTATCGAGAAAAGCCCTATGAGATTGGCAAGGGGAATGCGACGTGGATACTGAATCCCGATTTCACCTATCGCGGCGTGAACTCAGCAGAAAAAGACGGCCGTGATGAGATTCCGAAAGACGCAAAGCCGTACAATCCAGACAACTTGATCTCCCAAGGTCGAGCTTCCGAGCCTCAGCCGTTTGAGTATCGAGGCGTATCACAGGATCCATACGCGAAGAACTCTCACTGGAAGCCCAACTATCCGTCTGGATTGAATCGGTTGTTGCAGGCTGAGAGAATCCATGTCGCCGAGAATAGCTTTCGATACCGGCGGTACCACACTGATTTTGCAGCGCTACCATATGCAAACATATGGACTGATACCGGGACCGGGAATTTTACAGACGACAAGATCTACGTTGTGCAGACGGGCTCAAAGACTATTGAGCGATGCATTCTCATGGCGACCGACCCCGGCGACCTCGTGCTCGATCCGACCTGTGGCTCGGGCACAACGGCTTATGTGGCCGAGCAATGGGGCCGCCGCTGGATCACGATCGACACGTCGCGTGTGGCACTTGCTCTGGCTCGCGCCCGTGTCATGGGCGCCCGGTATCCGTACTACTTGCTGGCTGACAGCCGCGACGGGCAAGTGAAAGAAGCGGAGGTAACGCGGGCAGAGCCGTCGAATGCTTCGACTCACGAGAACGTCCGTCAGGGCTTCGTCTACGAACGAGTGCCGCATATCACGCTCAAATCCATTGCCAACAACGCCGAGATCGACGTGATTTGGGAGAAGTTTTCGGAGAAGCTCGAACCGCTACGCGAGCAACTCAACACCGCGCTCGGCAAGAAATGGGAAGAATGGGAAATCCCCCGCGAACTCGATGAACAGAGCCGCGCCCGTGAGGAAGCGGTCAAGCTTCACGCCGAATGGTGGAAGCATCGAATCGCCCGGCAGAAGGAGATCGACGCCTCCATCGCGGCCAAGGCCGACTTCGAATACCTCTACGACAAGCCCTACGAAGACAGAAAGAAGGTCCGCGTCGCCGGGCCGTTCACGGTCGAAAGCCTATCCCCGCACCGCGTGCTCGGCGTCGGTGCCGATGATGAATTGCTCGATCCGGCCCACCCGCCAAGCCATAGTGAGGACGAAAGCGATTTTGCCACGATGATCCTGGAGAACCTCAAGTCCGCCGGCGTGCAACAGGCTCATAAGGAGGACAAGATCACGTTTACGTCGATAGCTCCATGGCCCGGCCGATATGTCTGCGCTGAAGGACGCTATATCGAAGGCGACAACGGCAGCGGGAGGGAGAAGCGGGCGGGCATCTTCGTCGGCCCGGAGTTCGGCACTGTTGCCCGACAGGATTTGGTCGCCGCCGCTCGGGAGGCCGGCGATGCTGACTTCGACGTGCTTATCGCCTGTGCGTTCAACTACGAGGCCCACGCATCGGAATTTAGCAAGCTCGGCCGCATCCCCGTGCTCAAGGCCCGCATGAATGCCGAGCTTCACATGGCTGAGGACCTCAAGAACACCGGCAAGGGCAATCTGTTTGTAATCTTCGGTGAGCCGGACATCGAAATCATCAACGCCAAGGACCGCAAGATTCAGGTCAAGATCAACGGAGTGGACGTGTTCCACCCTTCAAGCGGCGAGGTCCGAAGCGACAACGCCGACGGAATCGCCTGTTGGTTCATCGACACCGACTACAACGAAGAGAGCTTCTTCGTACGCCACGCGTACTTCCTCGGCGCGAACGACCCGTACAAATCGCTCAAGACAACGCTCAAGGCCGAAATCAACGAAGACGCCTGGGCGACGTTAAACAGCGACACGTCCCGTGCTTTCGATAAACCCAAGAGCGGACGCATTGCTGTAAAAGTAATAAACCACCTTGGAGACGAGGTAATGAAGGTGTTCCGGGTGGAATGACCATACGTAGGGGACTCAATTCCGATGCAGATTTCACGGCTTAAAATTGAGAATTTCCAATGCGTGAAGACGGCGGAGTTGGACTTCGCTGGACACGCGCTTGTGGTTGGCCAGAACAATGTTGGCAAGTCGACCGTCTGCGAGGCATTGGACTTAGCGCTTGGTCCTGACAGGCAGAACCGCTTTCCTGCAGTCGAAGAGTTCGATTTCTACAATGCAAATTACATCGACGAGAATGAGGCTCCTGTTCCTATCCGAATCGAAGTCCTGCTAACTGACGTTACGCCTACCGTCGAGAAAGCATGCTTCAACCATCTGGAACGATGGGATCCGAAGGAACGCCGCCTTCTGGGCCAAGGCGAACTTGAGCAAGTAGACGGGGAGGGGCTTGTTTGGGCGCTTCGCCTGCTAACGATCGCCCGCTACGACAAGGAGGAAGATGAATTCCAGGCAGCAACGTACTACGCGAAGGACTACGATTCGGAAGACGAAGAAAGCAGCCGAGTCCCTCGGAGCATCCGTCGGACGTTTGGTTTCCTGTACCTTCGTGCATTGCGTACCGGATCACGCGCGCTGAGCCTGGAGCGAGGGTCGCTCCTCGACATAATCCTCCGAATAAAGAGTCTTCACACCGGTATTTGGGAGGACATTCGCGACAGGCTGAAGGATCTCGATCCACCGATCGAAGAGGGCGCTTCGTCGTTAGAACCTGTTTTACGAACCATTGAGGCCCGGCTGGCCGAGTATATCCCAATGTCGAAGCCAGGAGATTCGACGCGCCTGTTCGTCTCGCAGCTCACGAGAGAGCACCTTCGCAAGACACTGAGCTTCTTTGTTTCGATAACAGCGGATCAACAGCCGGTACCTTTCCAGAAGGTCGGCACCGGCACACTCAATACGCTGGTGCTGGCACTTCTCAGCTTCATTGCTGAGTTGAAAGAGGAGAATGTCATATTTGCGATGGAGGAACCTGAGATCGCTCTTCCGCCGCATACTCAGAGGCGCATTGCGAATTATCTCCTTACGAAAACGACGCAGTGTTTCGTAACTTCACATTCGCCTTATGTCATAGAGTGCTTTGATCCGGACCAAATCTTGGTCCTCCGCCGCGATAACGACGGCCATGTCGATGCGAGAAAGGTGGTGGTTGGGGCTGGCGTAAAGGCAAAGACGTACCGCCGATACCTCCGCCGCGGCTTCGCAGAGGCGATGCTCGGGCGTGGTGTCATCGTGGCCGAGGGCGTGTCCGAGCAGCTTGCGCTTCAAGCCGCCGCTGAGATAATCGAGGCGGCGAACAACGACAAATACCCTTTGGATTTGGCTGGCGTAACGGTCTTCAGCGCCGATGGGCAAGGGAGTATTGCGGAGTTTGGCCGTTTCTTTGCGTCGCTCGACCTGCCTGCCTTCGCTTTTTTCGACAAGCAGACGAGGCCGCAGAAAGAGCAAGAGGCCCTCGATCAAGCTGGATTCAGCCTTGTTTGTGAAACCAATTACGAGGGGATAGAGGATCTGCTCGTGGCAGAGGCCCCGCTCGACCGGCAGTGGTCGTTCCTTGAGCAGATACGCGATTCAGCAAGAGTCACTAAGATTGCGATTCCCGAATCTCGGCCAGCCGACGAGCTAGTCCATAGCCTTGTGAGGGACGTATTGAGAACTGGTAAGGGTTCGGGGTGGGGTGCGGAGCTGATCGAACACTGCAATTCCGAGGAGGTTCCGCCATCCATCGCGTCTTTCCTCGAACAGATTTACGAGCGCTTTCCGCGGCCGAAGGTTGTTGAAGAAGTGGAAGACATTGAAGAGGCCGGTGGCGAGTCGGATGCGCCGCCCGCCTCGCTGGACAATGACTAGCGGGCAGGGTAATTCGCGATGGCGTTCATTTCATGTCCAGATCGAGATCGTGTCCTTGCCTGTAATGGGCATGCGTTGGTTCTGGGGGGTCCGGGCTGCGGCAAGACCACTCTCGCGCTTCGTAAGGCCATGCTGCGGATTCAAGGCGGTCTGGGTTCTGGAGAGAAAGTTCTCTTTCTCAGCTTCTCACGCGCGGCGGTTGCTCGAATTGCTCAAGGCGCTCGTGACGACTTGCCACGAACACTTCGCAAGCACTTGCAAATCGAGACATTCCACTCGTTCTTTTTGCGCATCGTTCGCGGCCACGGCTACCTCCTTGGAGCACCTGCGCCGATTCGATTGCTCGCTCCACATGATGAACGGACTAGGCGAAATGGGGCAACAGCGGACGATCCGGCGTGGGATGCTGAGCGCGAGCGTATTTTTCGTGAGGAGGGCCTGCTTGCTTTTGATCTGTTTGCGCCGAAAGCGCTGGCGCTGTTGCAGCAAAGCCGAGCGATACGACAGCTTGTCGCTTCAAGATATCCTCTGGTCATCGTTGATGAGGCCCAAGACACCGGCACTGAGCAGTGGGAGTGCACTCGGGAGCTTGCGACCTTGACTCAACTACTCTGCCTCGCTGATTTGGATCAACAGATATACGAGTTTCGCCGTGATGTCAGTCCGGACCGATTAGACCATATCATTGAGGCGATTGCGCCTTTGCAAGTTGATTTGGGAATTCAGAACAGGCGAAGTCCCGGCGTAGAGATCGTCCAGTTTGGCAATGATGTGCTGCAAGGCACACCCCGTGGCAGCGCATATAATGGCGTGAGCCGTTTTCAAATACGGCCGGACGCTGTAAATCGAGACAAGACCATTCGGACTGCTGTTGGTATTCTGTATAAAACGATTCGTGAAGCGAGAGGAGTCTCGCCGCAGAGCGTGGGCTACTTCACCAACTGGGGGCGCGGCGTCGTCCTTATTGCGCGTGCTCTTCAAGGGGGTAACGGTGCAAAGCCCATTCCTCACCGCGTCGTTATGGATGAGGCTGAGGTGCTACTGGCCACACGAGTCGTCGCTCTGTGTTTGGAACCCATCGTCGACCAGTGGGACACACTCGCACGCGGGCTTGAACTCGTTTCCGCGCTGTACCGAGCACGAGGCCGTGCAAGCAACATCACCAAAGCGGCCCAGCTTCTTCGTAATGCTGAAGATGCGAGAAAACGGATCCTCAAAGCTAATGCGAAGTGTCCGCGCGGGTTGAATGAGATTTTGGGCCGCGTGAGGAGCGGTGTGCTTACCGGGAACCCGGGCCAGGATTGGTTGGCTGTCCGGGGGTTGTTGAGTGCAAGCAACGTGACGGAGCTAAAACTAGTCGCTCAGCTTGTGATTTACTTGATGGGCTTTAATCGAGGGCGGCGGATTACGGACGCTTTGGCGGAAGTGTGGCAACGTCGTGGCAATTATGAAGGGGCGCGATATTTGATTGAGGCCGCAATCACTGAGGATCAGATTGTCGGGAGCGATGGCGATTTGGAGGGCATCAATGTGATGACGATGCACAAATCGAAGGGTAAGGAGTTTGACGGCGTCATCATTCTGCACCTTGGCAGATCGGTGTCTCCACTCAGTCCTGATCGGGAGGAGCCGCCCCATAGGAGAAGCCGGAGGCTTCTCCGGGTCGCAATAACGCGCGCTCGGCACCATGTAGTGCTTCTGACTGACGCATACAATCCGTCACCGCTTTTGGCCGGGCACAATCTGTGAGACGCTACTGAAGGACTGCGCAATGGACTTTCGAATCGCCGACACATTCACCGATAGCCTCGCTCGCTTAACGAGCGATGAGCAGTCGGCTGCAAAGACGACGGCGTTCGACCTCCAGATGAATCCGGCCAATCCAGGCATGCAATTTCACAAGCTCGAACGAACGAAGGACAAGAAATTCTGGTCCATCCGCGTGAGTCGCGACATTCGCATCATCGCCCATCGAACGGATCAAAGCCTTCTTCTCTGCTACGTCGGACACCACGATTCGGCCTATCGCTGGGCGGAACGCCGGAAGATCGAGCGGCACTCGACGACCGGCGCCATGCAGATCGTCGAGATTCGCGAACGAGTAGTTGAAATCGAGGTGCCGAAGTACGTCGAGACCGAACTGCCAACACCGCCGAAGCCGCTCCTTTTCGCCGAAGTCGCGGATGATCGGCTGTTGGCGTACGGCGTTCCCGCTGAATGGCTGGCCGACGTGAAGGCGTGCAACGAGGACACGCTCTTTGGCGTGACTGATCACTTACCGGCTGAGGCGGCCGAAGCGTTGCTCAATCTAGCGACCGGGACGACTCCACCGTTGCCGGTCGTGACCGGGGCAGGGGAGGATCCGTTTGTTCATCCCGACGCACAGCGACGCTTCCGCGTCATGACGAATGTGGAGGAGCTTCAGCAAGCCCTCGACTATCCCTGGGAGCGCTGGATGGTATTTCTCCATCCCGTGCAACGGGAAACCGTCGAGCGATCCTTCGGGGGACCTGCTCGCGTAGCTGGTTCCGCCGGAACGGGAAAAACCGTTGTGGCGCTCCATCGGGCCGCTCATCTCGCACGGTCGCACGCGGACGCCCGTGTGCTGCTTACGACCTTCTCCATTCCGCTTGCTCGCAACCTTAGGACCAAGATTCTGAACCTCGTTGGGAGCGAGCCGACAGTTCGGGATCGAATCGCGGTTCGCGCGATTGATGAGGTTGGGATTGAGTTTTATGAAGCAGCATTTGGCCCTCCGAAGGTGCCAACTGCGTCGATGCTGCGGGCGCTACTGAAGAGTGCTTCCGAGTCAGTACCAGCCCATTCGTTCTCACTCAGCTTCCTCGAATCGGAATGGACCAACGTGGTGGACGCGTGGCGACTTGAAACCTGGGAGGCGTACCGAGACGTGCCCCGGCTTGGGCGGAAGACCCGCTTAGGTCAGAAGCAACGTAGCGTACTCTGGTCGATCTTTGAGCGTGTGTGTTGTGAGCTAAGAGACCGTGGCCTCACTACCATGCCTTCAATATTCGCGGAGGCGACAGAGCGCATTCATTGCGGCGACGCACCCCCGGCCGACTTCGTCGTCGTCGATGAGGCTCAGGACGTCAGCGTTCCGCAACTCCGCTTCCTCGCGGCCGTCGCCGGCAACAAGGAAGACGGCCTTTTCTTTGCGGGCGACCTCGGGCAGCGTATCTTTCAGACGCCGTTCTCGTGGGCGTCGCTCGGCGTCGATGTTCGGGGCCGCTCCCAGACGCTGCGGATCAATTACCGAACTTCGCACCAGATTCGTCGACAAGCGGATCGGCTCCTGCACGCTGAATTGGCCGACGTAGATAGAAACGTCGAAACGCGAACTGGCACAGTATCCGTCTTTAACGGCCCCGAGCCGGTCATAGAGATTTCGGACTCGCTCGACCGCGAACGAGAAATCATCGCGTCTTGGCTCAGAGCCCGGATGGGCGAGGGGGTGAATCCGCACGAGATTGCGGTGTTTGTGCGCTCGGACGCAGAGTTACCGCGAGCTCGGGATGTGATGAAGGTGGCGGGGCTTGAAGCTGTTGTATTCGATGCGAATACGGACGTGTCTACCGGTGCAGTTTCGCTCTGCACCATGCATCGAGCGAAGGGGCTTGAGTTTCGAGCGGTGGTTGTAGCTGCCTGTGACGATGAAATCGTACCGCTTCAGTCGCGTATCGAGGCGGTATCGGACGACGCTGACCTGGAAGAAGTTTACAACACGGAGCGTCACCTGCTGTACGTTGCCTGCACGAGGGCTCGGGACAGCTTGCTGATTACCGGCGTAGCCCCGGCGTCTGAGTTCTTGGACGATCTCCGATCATGACCGAAACGCGCCTTTTTGATTGGTGTTCAAGTCTTGCAGTGTGGGCAGCGATAATGCTCCATTGGCCATGAGTGCTTCGTCATTTTCCCGCCACACGGCTTTCCCCTTACCACGGCGGGGCAGGCTTCAAAGGCCTTCGTAGAGACGTGGCGTTCATCGCGAGTACATTGCCAGTAATCAATGCTCTACTTTGGGACATACTTCTTCGGACGACGACACTTTCTGCAAATCACCTTAGATCTCCATTCTCAATTCCGCTTTTCGCAAGTTACGGGTCAGCCAGGCCCGTACGTCAAATTGTAATCCGTTCGATCTCGTCGAGCGTGATCTCGTCACTCGTCCGGTCGTAAAGCTTGGTAGTTCTGGGCGACTCGTGAGCTGCAATCGCCTGGGCATTCTCGATTGTGCCTCCAGCATCGAGATAGGCCGTGATCCCAGTTGCCCGAAACGTATGACAACACGTGCTTGCCGGCAAGCCAGCCGCCTTCGCACGCCGCTTTATCATGCGGAGCACGTCTATACGGTGAAGGCGGTTCTCCGTCAGCATCTTTTGGCGATCGATGCTTCGGAAGAGGGGAGACTTCTTCTCGGAGACGATGCCTGCCGCCGTCAGGTACGCGTCAAGATAGGCCTCAGCGTTATGGTGGGCCGGAACTTCGTGCCGCTTTCCGCCTTTCTCGTGGAGTCTTAGCCACCAGCGTTTTCCGTTCTGGAAGTAATCGTCAACGCGCATCGCGGTGACAGCCCCAACCCGAGCAAAGGAATAGACCATAACACCAATTAGCGCCCGGTCGCGGTGGCCAACAAGCGTTGTCGTATCAATCGAGTCGAGCAGCGTACGTGCCTGCTCGGCTGTAAGGACAGGCGTCTTTCCGCGTTTGACCACGTGCCTGGGGCCACGAACGGCGCTCGCTGGGTTTGTTGCGACAATCTGGCCAGTCACGAACCAGTCGAACATCATGCGGATTGCTGCAAGGTGCTGCTTTACGGTTGGAGGAGAGCGCTCGGCTAGGAGCTGCTCGACGTAGGCTGCGACAGTGATGGGCTCGATGTCAAAGAGGCTAAGGCCGTGAGCGTCGCACCACGTAAGAAACCCTCCGATTGCTCGTGCGTAAGCGAATCGCGTGTTCTTGTTTCGAATGTTGGCTGTAAAGAACTCGATGAATCGCCTGCTCGCATCCTCGCCGGCCTGCTCGATGACGACGGGCAGGGCAGCGAATCCGATCCGTGTGAGTTTCGCTGGCGGTGCGAAGACGATTCCGTTCCCCATACTCCCTTACCGACAAGACCCGGTAGCCATTCTAAAACGTCATCTCTCGACAGATTCCCCTCTCAGACTGAGTGTGTATCATAACGTCCTTTATGATACGCTGGTCAACGTGAAAAAATCACCAACATAACTCACTAAGTAGTCGTTATTTCCGTCGCTGCCGAAGTCAATCACGATTAGGCATGTTCACATGCACGGGCTTAGGAGCGATGCTTGCCTGTAGCAGCCGCTTCCATCTGTTGAGACATGCTCGTAAGTTTGGACGCTGCCAAACGTGTTCAGCAATTGCCCGAAGAGCACGGCTAGCCCGGCTGGCACAGCCACAAAGAGGTGAACTGTTCCGACATTCCCATACTCGCAACGGGCGGTTCGAATTGCATCCTGAAAGGTAAGCGCGATGTCAGTTGCTTGACCAGCGGAGTGTATCAGGAACGGGAGCGGCCCGCACCTGGCCACATGAACGATAGCTCTAAAACGCGGAGCGTATCGCCGATATGTAGCAAACACTGGTTCAACGTTGTCAGCAACCGACACCAAGACTGCAATGTCTCGGGCATTGGGATCTCCACTGACAAGACGATACTTGAATCCAGTATCCTCGCGGGCGGCCGATAGCGACCAAACTTGGTCGGGACGACCTGGCGTAACCTGTCGCCAGGACATGCGAAGCCCACTTGTGCTCAAAAACTCGCATCCAAGTGCAACAGCGGCTGGAAGCGTGGGGATACCGAAGGCCTCAACCTCTCGACCTGGAGCATGTTGTCGGATGGCGTCAGCCACCCGGGAAAGCGCCGGTAGCAGCGTGTCGCGCCAAATCTGCTGTGTCGCCTCTTTAGCCTTGAAGTGGCGCGACCAGTTCAATACAAGAGAGTTCCCAGTCTCGAAGCCGGGTGCTCGACGAATGAAGAATCCGACGCGTAGCGGATCTCCAAAAGGAATGTGTTTGTGGACGGCCTGGATCCGCTGGATGAGAACGTGGTTCGCCACGACAGCGGCATGCTGTCCAGTGATTTTTGGTTCACGGATTCGATGCATGTTCCAATCCGCCAAGTCTTGCGCCGAAACGTGGTTGCTCGCGACTTTTGCAGCCTGGGAGTAATCAAGACCACCGGCGGCAAGAGGAACGGCAAAGAATCCTGTGCCTGACTCAGTGCGTTGGACGATCTTCGGAATTTCGACGTTACGGATGATCGGTGAATATTTAACCTCAGGGGTCAGAAAGAGAACCGCGCTGGAAGTGGACGGATCGGAAAGCACCCGGCGGAGTTCATCCTCCGTCGGGACCGTCCCGAGATCCTCGACATCCTGCCAGGTCGGAATACCGTGGTCGTGTTGGGCTCCTATTAGTAAAGCGGCTTCGTCTGAGCGCACGCGACGGTAGCTAAGAAACGAACGGCCGGTCGGATCAGTGACCAAACTCTC
>JBFWYF010000091.1:0-13281 GCA_050186685.1 Pirellulaceae bacterium | reverse complement strand
GACTGGAACCGATACGAACGGAGGCAGCACGGAGTGGTAGCGGTAGGGGAGACCTTAGCTCGCAAAGGAAATGCGGACAGTTACGAAGCGGCGTTTACCGTGCCCCTGGCGGAGGGCACGGAATTCCTGGTTCAGGAGCGCCGTGGAGGTTGGATTCGCCTGCAGCTGGCGGGTGGAGAAGAGGGATGGGTGCGGGAGCGGGACGTCGCTGTTTACTAAGCTCTGGGGTGCGGCTACGAGCTAGACTCTTTTTCCGGTGCGACACTCGCGAAGTGTAAGAGGGACCATCCCTGCCACACTTTGACTGAAATCGGGCGGCAAAAGTGCCGATAATGCCGACGGCACCGAGATAACGTGTTGGAGCGGGGGGCCGATGCCAGCACTGTGTCGCGCGGCGGTCGCGCCACCAGGTAGCGCTCAACTGAGGCACTTTTCCCCAACGCTCGCTCATGGTACGCCTGTTTGCGGCCATCTTCTGCTTTGCTGGATTGCTCGGCTGCAGCGCGATTCCCGACATCGTGCAGCAGCCGCAGTACCATAACCCGTTCCCGCAGCTGAGCCGTGTTGCCGTACTGCCGTTCTACAACCAAAGCGCGGAAGCGACGGTCGACTCGGAGCAGGTGGCGTTGTCGTATGCCGCTGAACTGCAGGCCATTCCTGGTTACGAGGTAGTGCCGGTCGGCGTGGCGAAGCAGGCATTGTTTGCGGCGGGCGTTGAACCGCGCACGGGCGAGGACTTTCAGTTGCTTGCGCAAGCGATGGGCAGGCTGTTGGGAGTCGACGCGATCGTCGTCGGCTCGATCACGGAATTCAGTCCTTACTATCCTCCGCGGATGGGTCTCACGGTGCGTTGGTACGCCGCAAATCCCGGCTTTCATCCCATTCCACCGGGTTATGGGCTGCCGTGGGGAACGGCAGCCGAGGAGTACATTCCGCCGGACCTGGTGTTCGAGGCGGAGTTTGCGCTGGCGAAAGAGCAGCTGCAGACGCAGACGCCGGAGATGCCGCGTCCGGCGGCAGACGAGTCGCCGACCGCGATGCGGACCGGCGTGGTGCCTGCGCAGGAGCTTTCCGGAGCGGCCCCGGCGACGCCGGAGAAAGCTGAACCGGAAGGGGTGACGCCGCCGAGCGGAGCGGACCCGAAACTCACGGAATGGCTGCCCGGGCCGCAGTCCATGCCGATGAATGCCACGGTGGCGGGTCCGCCGCTGCCGGAGGACTGGCCCGATCCTCGTGGATTTGTGCCGCCGCCGCCGGCGGCCACGCGCCCGGCGGCGGTTCCCCAATACGACCCGGTCCTCAGCCACACGCGGCTGTACCACAGCACGAATGCCGACTTCACGCGGCGCCTGGCGGACTATTGCTATTTTCGCGATGACGCGCGATTTGGCGGTTGGCAGGGTTATCTGCAGCGTAGCGATGATTTCATTCGTTTCTGCTGCCACCTGCACATCACGGAAATGCTGACGGCTCGGGGAGGTGCGGGGGAAACGCGAGTAGTGTGGCGGTGGCCAATTCGCCGATATGAACGTTAACAGGCCTGGGCGCCGGCCAGATAGGATCCCCGAGGAAATGATTTCCCCATACTCCCTGTCCCATGGGGGAGTCTCGGCTGCCGTTATTTCCTTAGCGATCCTACTCGACAATCCATTCGGCGCGATGCAGCAATCAGGAGGAGAGACCCGTGACGCGCGACATCAATGTGCTGGCACTCGTGAAAGGCGAAGAACGTTACATCTTCCTGTTTGACGACAGCAATCGGTCGGAAGCGTTGCGCACCTTGGGGCGTTTCGCGTCCAACCCCGAACTCAGTTTCACCTGGTACGACGCGGCGGTGCTGAGTCAGAAGATCCGCAAGTTGTCGCCGCCCCCTCAGCCTGTTTCGCCGAATCGGTTCACTCTGCCTCTGGCGAGCGACAATCTTGAAGCGGACGAGAAGTTGTAGCCTCCCATCAAGGGTGCCCGCTCGGTGGCGGGGCCCCCGTTGGTGACGGGCGGGACGGAGCGATGGGATGCAGTCTGCGATCGCACGTTTTCTTCGTTACCTGACGGTGGAACGCAATGCTTCTCCGTTGACCGTGAAGTCGTACCGTGAAGACCTGACGACCCTGGCCGAATACTTGGAGCAGCTGAACGGGAAGCCGGTCGAGGCATCGCAGGTCAGTCCGCTCGATCTACGCGGGTACGTGACCGCCATGCACGAGGCGGGCTATGCGAAATCTTCGGTATCGCGCCGCCTGGCATCGCTGCGTAGTTTCTACCGCTTTGCGCAGCGCGAGGGGCTGGCGACCCAGAATCCGGCCAAGCCGCTGCGAAACCCTCGGCCGGATCGGAAGCTGCCGCATTTCCTGACCACGGACGAAATCAATCGACTGCTGGAGGCGCCGCCACGGGACGAACCGCTGGGCGCACGCGACCGTGCGATTCTGGAAACGATGTATTCTGCGGGGTTGCGTGTCAGCGAGGCCGCCGGACTCAACGACGAGGACGTGGATGGGGACGGGGGGCTGGTACGGATTCGGGGCAAGGGCAAGCGCGAGCGGCTTGCGCCCCTTGGGTCATTTGCGCTGAAAGCGCTGCGGCGGTGGCAGTCGGTGCGGCGGCCAGCGAAAGCGGCCCAGCCTGGCGCGACGCCCACTTTCACAAACCGATTTGGCCATCGGTTGACCACCCGCAGCATCGCTCGGATGCTGGAAAAGCACATCCGTACTGTGGGACTCGACCAGCGGACATCACCGCACACCTTACGGCACAGCTTTGCCACTCATCTGCTGGATCGGGGGGCGGACATCCGCAGCGTGCAGGAGTTGCTGGGGCACAAGAGCCTCGTGACGACCCAGATCTATACGCACGTGAGCACGGCGGGCTTGCGGGAAGTCTACGAACGCGCTCACCCGCGGGCTCGCGCCCACGGGTGAGGGTTCCTTCGCGTCAGACGATACCCTTTTTCACCGCCCACACGGCGGCCTGAGTCCGGTCATTCACATCCAGCTTCCGCAGGATGTTCTGAACGTGTTCCTTGACCGTCTCGATGCTGATGGTCAACGAACTGCCGATTTCGCGGTTGCTCAGTCCGAGTGCCACATGGCGGAGAACCTGCAGTTCGCGATTGGTCAGCGGTACCCCGTCGTCGCCATCTTCGCGTTTGCGCGTCATCACCCGCTTGACGCGATGCATGATGCTGCTGTCCGACAACCCTTCGTCTTTGAATACGCGCTGGATGGCGGCGACCATTTCCTCTCGAGGCGAATCCTTCAGGATGTAGTCGTCAGCGCCCAGAGCCACGCTGCGGGCCACGTACGTGTTGTTGTCGAACGCCGACATCATCACAACCCGTTGGTTGGGTAGCTTCTTGCGGATCTTCTCCAGTGCTGAGAAGCCGTCTCGCTTCGGCATACGGATATCCAACAGCAGGACGTCCGGTTTCAGCTTGAGCGTCTTCTCGACCGCCTCTTCCCCGTCCGCTGCCTCATCGACGACGGTGATTCCAGACCCCTTGAGCAAGGTCGAGATACCGCTGCGGACCATGGCGTGGTCGTCAGCCACAAGCACTTTGATTGGCATCATTTCGTTCCTATTCCTCGCTTGGAAGAAAACATCGTTTTCAAAGCATAGTCGCCATTGGCCGAGTGCATCCGTGCGAAGTGGTACGACTTTGCCGCCAATGCGATGAAAACCCGATGAAAGCGATTGTAGCGAATGGTCTCGCCTGATTGGGCGGGGCGCAAGGTCCAATGCGGGAAACCACAACTTATCGAGCGTGCGTTTTCTTCCTTCCACCACTTCGCGCTTGTCGGTTGGTAGTTTGCGACGCGATGTTGACCCTTGTCAACCCGTGACGTAGATAACCTGCAGATGCTTCTCTCGAACATTTCGCGGACCACTGGCCATGAAACAAGGTTCCTTACTGCTCGTCGATGATGATCGCCACGTGCTCGACTCGATGTCGGATTGGCTTCGCGAACAGGGGTTCGAGGTATCGGAAGCGGCCAGCTGCGGGCAAGCGAAATCGCAGGTGATGGCGCGGGATTTCGACCTGGTGCTCGCGGATGTGCAACTGCAGGACGGGGACGGCTTCGAACTGCTGCACTTCTGCCGCGAGCAGCGGCCGGGACTCACAGTGATTCTGGTAACAGGTTACGGCACGATCGAAACCGGCGTCGAAGCAATTCGGGCCGGAGCGTTCGATCTGCTGACGAAGCCACTGATCGATGAAGAACTGCTGATGTCGATCGATCGAGCGCTCTCGCAGCGCCGCGTCATCGAGGAAAACCGCAATCTCAAAGAACAACTGGATCTCCGCTTCGGCATGGAGAACATCGTCGGACACGACCACCGCATGCTGCGGGTGTTCGACATGATCGAGAGTGTCGCGAATACTAGAGCGACCATGCTCATCACCGGCGAGAGCGGGACCGGCAAATCGCTGATCGCGCGGGCCGTGCACCGACGCAGTTCCCGGCGGAACGGACCGTTCGTCGAAGTGGCCTGTGGCGCGCTGCCGGAAACGCTGCTCGAAAGCGAGTTATTCGGCCATGTGGCCGGGGCCTTCACGGGTGCCATCGGCGACAAGATCGGCAAGTTCCTGCAGGCGGATGGAGGGACGATTTTCCTGGACGAGATTGGCACTGCCTCGGCCAGCATGCAGGTGAAATTGCTGCGCGTTCTACAGGAATTCGAGTTTGAGCCAGTCGGCGGCACGAAGACTCATCGCGTCGACACTCGCGTCATCCTGGCGACAAACGAGAACCTGTCGAAGGCCGTCGCGGAGGGCCGATTCCGCCAGGATCTGTACTATCGCATCAACGTGATCAACGTCGAATTGCCACCGCTCCGGGAACGAATTTCCGATATCCCCCGCCTGGCGCACCATTTCCTGGAAGAGGTCGCCGCCGAGGCGGGTCGCAAGATCGCCGGTTTCACGGACGATGCTCTGGCGGCCCTGCGACGATACCTTTGGCCGGGCAACGTGCGCGAGTTGCAGAACGTCATCGAACGCGCCGTCCTGCTCGGCAAGGGAGGCCACATCGGACTCGACGACCTGCCCTCACACGTCGCGGTAGGGGCGCCCGTACCTCTGACCGGAAGCAGCAACCAACCGCTCAAGCAGGCACTCGGCGTACCCGAGCGTCAAATCATTCTCGAGGCGCTTCAGGCGAACAACTGGAACCGCAATGCCACCGCCGACGCGCTGGGCATCAATCGCACGACGCTGTACAAAAAGATGAAGCGACTCGGCGTGAAAGACCCACGGCACGCTTCCGCGACATTCTGAATCGCCGCCGAAGTGAGGGAAACCGCTCCCGTTGGTACCCTTCCGCTGCTGCCCCAGGTGTTCTAGATTCACACGCTGCACCCGCGGGAACGGGACCGTCGAGCACCCTTGGGGGCTAGACCGGCGAGTCGCTCCGTCGGGCGGTGCTATCTGCCTCCGTTATTCCCGGTCAGGAATTGCCGATGTCCGCTCCACTGAACAAATACAGCAGCCGCGTGACCCAGCCGCGCAGCCAAGGTGCCTCGCAAGCGATGCTCTTTGGCACCGGGCTGACCGAAGACGACATGAACAAGGCGCAAGTCGGTATTGCCAGCGTCTGGTACGAAGGCAATACGTGCAACATGCACCTCAACAAGCTGGCCGACAAGGTCAAGGAAGGCGTCGTGGCCGCCGGACTGGTCGGCATGCGATTCAATACCATTGGCGTCAGCGACGGCATATCGATGGGCACCGAGGGGATGAGCTATTCGCTGCAATCCCGCGACCTCATTGCCGATTCGATTGAAACGATCATGGGCGGTCAGTGGTATGATGCCTTGGTAGCCCTGCCGGGTTGCGACAAGAACATGCCCGGCTGTCTGATCGCCATGGGGCGGCTCAACCGGCCTGCCCTGATGGTGTACGGAGGTACGATCAAGCCCGGCTGGCTGGCCGGCGAGAAGCTGGACATCGTTTCGGCGTTTCAGTGCTATGGATCGTACCTGGCCGGAAAGATCGACGACGCCACTCGGCAAGAGATCGTCAAACGAGCGTGCCCGGGTGCTGGGGCATGCGGCGGAATGTATACCGCGAATACGATGGCGAGCGCCATCGAGGCCTTGGGGATGTCGCTGCCCTATAGCGCTTCGATTCCGGCCGAAGATCCCGACAAGTTGGACGAGTGTGTGCGTGCCGGTGCCGCCGTTCGGCTGCTGCTCGAGCGTGACATCAAGCCCCGCGACATCATGACCCGCGCGGCGTTCGAGAACGCGATGGTCGTCGTCATGGC
Organism: Pirellulaceae bacterium; assembly: GCA_050186685.1. Classification (GTDB taxonomy): domain Bacteria; phylum Planctomycetota; class Planctomycetia; order Pirellulales; family Pirellulaceae; genus CAZFLF01. The sequence goes on along the minus strand of JBFWYF010000091.1, from coordinate 7,018 downwards.
GTTGGGTGGTTCGACCAACGCCGTCCTTCACCTGATCGCCATGGCCCGCAGCGTGGAAGTGCCGCTCACCATCGACGACTTCCAGACCGTCAGCAACCGCGTCCCCTACCTGGCCGACCTCAAGCCGAGCGGACGTTTCGTGCAGGAGGATCTGCATCGCATTGGCGGCACGCCGGCGGTGATGAAGTACCTGCTTGAGAAGGGACTGTTGGACGGTCGGTGTCTGACCGTCACCGGCCGGTCGCTCGCCGAGAACCTCGCGCCCCTGCCGGGACTGGCGGAGGGACAGCCCATCATCCATCGGCTCGAAGATCCCATCAAGCCGACCGGGCATATCCAGATCCTTAAGGGAAATCTTGCCCCGGCCGGAGCCGTCGCCAAGATCACCGGCAAAGAAGGGTTGCGATTCACGGGCCCGGCCAATTGCTTCGACTCGGAAGAGGATATGCTGCATGCCCTCGAGCAGCAGCGTATTCGCAAAGGGGAAGTGGTCATCATCCGGTACGAAGGCCCCAAGGGCGGCCCTGGCATGCCGGAAATGCTGACGCCCACTTCGGCGCTCATGGGTGCCGGCCTGGGCAACGATGTCGCCTTGCTGACGGACGGACGATTCTCGGGCGGATCCCATGGCTTCATCGTGGGACACGTTACGCCGGAAGCCCAGGAAGGAGGGCCGCTCGCACTCGTCCAGAATGGCGATCAAGTCACCATCGATGCCGCACACAACCGGCTCGACGTGGCCGTATCCGACGAAGAGTTCGCGCGGCGGCGGCAAGCCTGGCAAGCGCCCCCGTACAAGGCCACACGGGGGACGCTCTACAAGTACATCAAGAACGTCAAGTCGGCCTCCGAAGGTTGCGTCACGGACGAATAGCCGGTGCTCCACCGGACCGCCGGCCTCAGGCCGACTGCCCCGCCAGATCGGTGCGGGCCAAGTCCGAGTCGTTTGCCGGCACCGGTGCGCAGAACAACCGGTCCAGCAGCTCGGTGCGAGGTGGCCGAGTCAGCAGGCTGACCGTAACCCCCGTTGCTCCGGAAACGAGAAACGCCCAGATGATCGGGTCCAGGCCCAGCACGTAGTACGGGCGGAACTGGGTCATCTGGCCGATGCCCGGGTCCTCGCCCAGCCAACCGAGGATATACAGCAGGAATGTGGTTCCCGAACCGGTGAACATGGCCGCCAAGACTCCCTGCCGAGTCGCCCGCCGCCAATAGGCCGTCATCATCAGGGGAATAAACAGCGTGGCTGCCGCGCCCGTACCGCTGAAAACCACGATCGCCTGCAGGTACTGCACGGGGTTGATGTTCGCCGCCAAGGCAATGCCCCCCACACTGATCATGATCGCGTAAGACAACAGCCGCATTTCTCGCGACGTGGCATTGGGGCGGATGAACCGCTGGTAAATGTCGCGCACCAGTCCGGATGCGATCACGACCAGATACGAACTGACCGTTGCCAGGACCGCGCCGAAAGGTGCCGCGAGAATGAGCCCGGCCAGCAACGATCCCCCTGGCAGATGCGAAGTCGTCAACAACGCCATCCGCGGAATGACTTCGTCCGATTTGGCCAGATCCGGCATAATGGCCCGAGCACAGATGCAGATCACGATCAGCGGCAAGTAGATCCACAAGTTGTACGTGCTGAGCAGCACGATCGAACGGCGGATGGTATTGGTGTCCTGGCAGGCCATCACCCGTACGACACTCGCGGGAGAGGAAAACCCGGTGTACGGCCAGATCACGAAAAACGAAAAGGCCAACCCCAGCGGCAGAAACTCGCGTCCATCCGGCGAGTACCCGGGCGCGTACGCGTAGTCGGAACTTGTGACGGCCACCGCCTGCTGCGTGGCGTTAGGCAGACCGCCAGCCGCCGACAGCGCCAAGGCCAACAGAATAAGGACGCCGAAGAACATCATCACGCTTTGAAACAGGTCGGTCCAGACCGCGGCCAGAAAGCCACCAATCAGCGTGTAACCCACCACCGTCAGCGTGAACACGGCCAGACCGATGTAGTACGCCCGGTCGATGCCGCCCGCCGCGTCCTCGCTCAGTGCCAGCACGCCAGTTCCGGGCCAGGCGACCTTCATGATCAAGGCACCGGCCTTGAACTGGGCGACCATCATCGAAGACATAAAGAACATGATGAACAGGGAGCTGATCAGGCCCAGTACCGGACTGTCGAATCGCTCGCGAAACAGATCAGGAACCGTGATGGCCCCCGTGCGTCGCGACAACTGCGCAATCCGCTTGCCGACGACTCCGAAACCGGAAATGGGCACCACCATGTAACTGGCAATCCACAGGGCTACCACCCAGCCATGGGAATATACGAGCGACGGAAAGCCCATGAAGGTCCCGCCGCTTTGCACGGTGGCCGTCAACGCGAGGGCCCACGAACCCAGGCTGCGATTCCCCAGGAAATACCCCTTCACGAAGTCGCCGCGTTCCACCACGCGCTGAGCGAGCGTGCCCAGCCACACCGAGGCAACGATGAACAAGATGAGCGCCGACAGGGCTCCATAACCAGGTGTCAGTTGGGCCGGATCAGGCACGGACCTCTCCTCAGATTCTTTAGCGACGAGTTATCGTGAGGGACTAGTTGTCTTCCGAGATGGTTTCGCCGTCCGCGACGTCGTCGTTGGACATATAGCCGTACGAGAACCATACGCCGCCCACCACGCAGGCTACCCAGGGAACGACGATGCCCCAGAACACCCAGTCGGGAAAGCCGAGCACCAGTCGGACGGGCGCCGACGAATCCGCCGGATAACCAAGCCATGCGGCACAGCCAACCGTGTAGGTCATGGCAGCCAGCCAGATGACTCCGACGCACAACGCTTCTCGTCGTGCTCGCACCAGCAATGGGTCTTCTCGATGAGACGGCATGGATCCGTTCCGCTTTGCGAGTTTCAAAACGCGGCTCTGCCGTCGGTAGCCAGATCGACAAAGCAGGTGCAGCCTAACAGACTCATCCACAACATTGAAGCATCTTGCTGCGCCGATGCGCGGCTTTTTTCGCGCTTGCTCCCCCCGACGAGTCGCTGGGAGACGCGACATGGTGCGCGGACGGCTCGGACAGGCGCGGGCGCGACGCTGGTGCGGTCTCGTCCCGCGCGGCAACTTACGGTACGCTCTCGAGTCGGTGGACACATCGCGGGCATCGATCTCCTGGAGGAGTCGCTTCTATGAAGCTGGCCGGTAAGACCGCCCTCGTGACGGGCGCGGGACGTGGCATTGGGTTGGGCATCGCCATCGAACTGGCCCGGGCCGGTGCTACGCTGTTGATCAATGACCGGCCCGGCAGCACCGATCTAGCAAATGCGCAGCATGAGATCCAAGAATTCGGCGGGTCCTGTATGTCACTGGAGGCGGATGCATTTACCCGCGATGGCTGCATGCAACTCGTCGAGCGCGCCGTGGCGCAGCTCGGTCGACTGGACATCCTGGTCAGCAACCCCGCCTTCGGAGTCCGTCGCAGCTTCCTGGACTACGACCCGGATGACTTCGACCGCGTGGTGCGGTGCACGCTGAACGCCGGATTCTACATCAGCCAGCCGGTCGCTCGACACATGGTTCAACAGGGGGGCGGTGGCAAGATCCTGTTCATTTCGAGCGTCATGGCCGAAATGCCCTTTGCAAACTCCGTCGCCTATAGCGCTGCAAAACTGGCGCTGAACCAAATGTCACGCACCATGGCGACCGAGCTGGCCGAGTATCGGATCAACGTCAACGTCATCGAACCGGGATGGATCGACACACCGGGCGAGCGAATCGCATTCGGCGAGGCGACGATTCATGACGAGGCTGCTCGGCTACCGTGGGGACGGCTCGGCACGCCCGCCGACATTGGACGAGCCGCCGCTTTCCTTGTGTCGGAGGATGCCGAGTACATCACCGGCGCCGTACTCCCTGTCGACGGGGGCTTTCGATTCAAGGATTGTCGCAGTCAACAACTCATTGCTCCCCGCCAGGTACCGTGAGACGGCCGTACCCCCCGATTACGCGCTTTCGTCCAGACACGTTTCCGTCTCGGCTGCTGGCAACGTGATACCCATCGCCGCATCGACCAGTTCGGAACGAGTGCGGACACCGAATTTCTTCATCAGGCTCGCTCGCCGAAATTGGATCGTCCGCAGACTGACACCGATCGACCTGGCGATCTCCAGATTGCTGCGGCCCCGCAGCACCCCGTCGAGCACTTGCTTTTCCGCGGGGGTCAACGTGGGCAGTACCTGGGCTCGCCGCTGTTCCCGTGCTCGCCGCTCCTGCCGCTGCCGGGACGCCTCGATCCCCGACTCGACGGCTGCGAGCAGCTCCGACGCCGGACACGGCTTTTCGAGAAAATCGACGGCTCCTCGCCGCATCGCTTTCACCGCCATCGGAATATCGCCGTGCCCTGTGATGAAGACACAGTGCAACGGTGCGTCTTCCTCCTGTAACCGCAACTGCAGATCCAAACCCGATGTTTCCGGAAGGCAAATGTCCAGTATGGCACAGCCCGCTTCAGTCCGACGATACTCCTGGAGAAACTCCTCGCCGGTTGCAAAGCAGGAAACGTCATATCCCGCTTGGGACAACAACTCGCTCAGCGAATCCCGAACTGCTGGGTCGTCGTCCACGATATATACCGGTGCCTTCATCTTAGACGTCCTCCGCATCGATCCCGAGTGAATGGGTTTCCGCCTTTCGGATTGCGAACTCGCCCGGCTGGCCTGCTCGACCGCCTGAGTCCCGCCCGACAGCGTCTTCCATTTCATAACATGCTAAGGGCCCCGGGCGGAAGCGCTCTTGACGACGTGTTGTTGCTTGCAACGTCAATGCTGACATGGTCTTGCGCGAATGGCGCAGCTTCTCGTGTCCGTTCAGATTACCGGGAGCGTTATGACGAACACGGCACCGGAGTTGGCGCAGCGCTCGTATTCCAGGGAACCGCCGTGGGCGCGAATAATGGACCGGCTGATCGGCAATCCCATCCCCAACCCCGATGACTTCGTCGTGTAGAACGCGCTGAACAGCTTATCTTCCTGTTCGGGGGTGACATTTGGTCCGGAATCGGTCACGACAATCCGCACGCGCTGCATGTCGTCCGGGGCGAGCTGGATCGAGATTAATCGGTCCGTCGTGGAACTGTTCTGCATAGCGTCGACGGCGTTTTGTAACAGATTCAACAGCACCTGTTGCACTTGGATGGAATCGATCAGAACGTGGAGCGGCTTCGGCCAGGATTGGAATTCGATGTTGACCGACGCCAGGCGGGCCTGAGGCAGGAACAGCGACAGCGTCCGCTGAATCAGCGTGTTCAGCTCCGCGGTCGACCGGTGTGGTTTGGACTTCCGGGCCAGGTCGCGCAGGCGGCGGATGATGTCGCCGGCTCGGACCGATTGGTCTGCGATCTTGTCTGCCGTCTTGACGATCGACGCCGCTTCGCCGGCCGTCAGTGACCCAGCATACAATTTCAATCGCTCGGCGTAGTTCGTGATGGCCATGAGCGGTTGATTCAGTTCGTGGACAATCCCTGCGGCCAGTTCGCCCATCGTCACCACGCGCAGCACGTGAGTCAGTTCGTCCTGGTGATTGTGTAATTCGTCCTGATCGCGCAGACGATCCGTGATGTCGACCGCGGACCCGATGATCTGCGTGATGACGCCAGCCTCATCTCGCAACGGACAAAAGCTGGCGTCCACCGTGCGGAGATGTTCGTCATCCAATCGACACTGCAGGTCGCAGCGGACGGACTCTCCGTTTCTCACGCGATGAAGCGCGTCACGGACTTTCAGCTGCTGATGAGGCAAGCCGTCGAACCACGACGTTTCCCACAAGTGCCGGCCGATGACGGCCTCGCGCTGCAGCCCCGCAAACTCCAGGGGAACACGATTCACGTCGAGCAGCACGCCGTCAAGGCTGATCAAACCGGCGTGGATCATCATCCCGTCGAGCACCTGGCGCAGTCGCCGTTCGCTCTCCCGCAGCGCGGCCTCGGCTGCCACCTGCCGCGTCGTGTCGAGCACAAAGCCGGCAACGACCTTCGGCGTTTGGCCGTCGTACTCGACGACCTCCGAATCGCAATGGACATGCCGGCAACTGCCGTCGGACAGGCGCAAGCGGAAGTCGATCGGCGCCGGCGTCCCGACTTCGAGGAATTGGGCATACGCCGCCGCTACGCGCGCACGATCGTCCTCATGGATCATTCCGAGCGCTTCCACAAACGTGGTTTGTCCGGACTCACCCAGAGGCCGCTGGAAAAGCTCCTGCAATCCGGGCGAAGCACGCACGGTCCCGGTCTCGAGGTCGAGTTCCCAGCTGCCGAGCAGGGCCAGCCGTTCCGCTCGCAGCAGCAGCCGCTGCAATCGTTCAGTTTCACGCCGATGAACAGCGGAATCCGGCGAACTGGGTAACACATCCGACATGTCCAATCGAGCCGCTTATGGCGAGAACTCCTGAGGATTCAGGGGAAACCACATTCCAAGACTACAGACCCCCGGTTCGGTGGTCCATCCCCCATCTTGTCACAGCGCGCGGAGCGAGCGCGGCAACCATCGCCTTTGCGCCCACGACGAACCCGACCATCCTGTTGGGGATGTGAACTTGGGGGAGACCTCAGTAGCGCGCCGACCGGCCATGAGGGGCGAAACATTTCTCAAGCAGAGAGAGCCTCCTTGAACAAAGCAATAGGGTCGCTCCTTCCCCGCAACAGTGTGCCGGGAAAATGGTCTGCGCCCCAGGAACGCGTCACTGGCAAGTTGCTGTGGGAGAGGGGCGGTAAGGGCCCACGGCCGGGAGCTGGCGCAGCAACCACAGCCCGACTTCGCCGGTGCGGCGAACAATTGACCCGCGGCGCAAAGTCATCTATCGCTCCCGACCAAGAGATTTAAGCAGTAGAAAGTAGGTCGAGAAGAAAATCCGACCGTCGCGCGGGGTCAAACTCCCTGGAATACCAAGCGACGCTCCCCGCTCGACTGTTCCACCTTTCTCTTCTCTCCTCTCTACTATGAGTCGATCCTTCGAGCTCCGCTCGAAG
>JBFWYF010000090.1:0-13303 GCA_050186685.1 Pirellulaceae bacterium | reverse complement strand
TGTGTCCGTCCGCGGTGTTTCGCCGGGTGGTTCCGATCGCAGGTTGCGATGCGAACGATCGGGCGCCTGGTACGTATGCGGTGTCGGCGGGCAGCGCCGATTCGTGGGGACCCTATCTGCCCGGAGGCGTCCCGAACAACGGGGCGATCGTAAACGTTGCCTCGGGCACAACGCGTATGGCCGACATGCTGGATGGCACCAGCAACACGCTGCTGGCGGGCGAATCCGCTTGGAATTTGCCCGACTATGTATTTACATCCGGCCCGTGCAGCGGCCAGAAGCGATATGGATTCACGTATTGGTCTTCACCGTATCCCCTGGCGACGGCCTTCACCACATTGCCGCCGTTTAATCCGAAGAGTGGAGGTTCCGCCGTCCTGTCGCGGTTTCGCAGCGATCATGCGGCGAACGTCGTGGGGTTCACTTTGGTAGATGGTTCGTGCCGGTTCGTGAGCGGCTCGATCGGCCAGCAAACGCTGGATGCCCTGGCGACCCGTGCTGGCGGCGAAGTGCTGAGCGAGTTTTAGTCGAGCGACAGGCCTCGTGCGCTTAAATCCACTACCCTTCTCCAGGTGAATCGGACCCATGGATCGCTTTATTCTTGTGAAGAGCTGCGTACCTACGTTGCTGTTGGCGTGCACCTTGCTCACGATGGGGTGCCAGGGCCAGGATGGTCCTCAGCGGGTCGCCGTCGAGGGCACGGTTGCGCTGGACGGTAAGCCACTGCCGTCCGGCATGATCCGGTTCATTCCGGGCGATCCGACCGCGGGGCCCGCTGCGGCCGCCCTCATCAAGGAAGGTCGGTTTGTCACGACCGAACTGGACGGACCGATTCCCGGCCAGCACCGGGTCGAGATTGATGCCACGGACTACGTGGGATTTGCGATCGATGACGAGGCCGCTTTCGCGACGGCAATGAAGAAGAAGTCGCAGCGCCTGCCGCGAAATCCGGTGCCGGAGCGCTATAACCGCCGATCAACCTTGACCGCGGACATTGCCGCGGATCCGGAGGGGAACCGGAAACTGACCTTCGATCTGAAGTCTTCCGCGAAGTAAACGTGGTCCCGCAGGAGCCCCTGTCAATGGAACTTGAACGAGAAAGGATCCTTATGCGTTTGGGAATAACCTGGCTATCTACGGTGGCCATGTCGTTGTGCCTGACCCAGTCCGTGTCGGCCCATTTCCTTTGGGTCGTGACCACATCGGAGGCCGGCAAATCCAAAGTCCGCGTCTTTTTCGGGGAATCGCCCGAGCCGGACGACCCCGCGCTGCTGGACCGCTTCCAGGACCTGGGCGTCACGGTGCTCTCCGGCATGCGTAATGACGCGAAGTCGCTGGTACTGGAGAAACATGGCGATGCGCTAGAGGCCGGACTAACTGCGGGAACGCAGGCCTCGGCCGTCTTCCTTCGTCATGAGTACGGTGTGGTGACTCGCGGCGACGAACCGTTCTTGCTGAGGTACTATGCCAAGACGTATCCATCGCCCTTGATCGGCAACTGGCGGCCTGTGGGGAAAAAGGAACAGTTGCCGCTGGAGGTCGACGCCGAAGCGGGCGAAAAGGGCGCGATGGCGCTGCGCGTCACCTGGCAAGGCTCTGCCGTGGCCGGTGTGACCGTTGCAGTCCACGGTCCGGGAGTGGACGTCGAGGGCGTGACGGATGAACTAGGCCGATTCAGCTGCCGGCTGGGCCAGAGCGGACGGTACGCCATCCGCGCTCGCCACATCGAAGCTGCCGGCGGCGAATCGGACGGCAAGAAGTACCAGTCGACGCGGCACTACTCGACCCTCACTCTCAACTACACCCAACCACGTATGCAGCCAGCGACCGTCAAGATTCCCGATTTGCTTCAGGGCGTGACCAGCTTTGGTGGTGCAGTGCTCGGTAACGATCTGTACTTGTACGGCGGGAATTACGGCAGTGCCCACGAGTATTACGCGGAAGGACAATCGGGAGACCTGTGGCACATCAACCTTCAGAAGCCGGGGAAGTGGGGCAAAGTTCTGGAGGGCACCAAGCTGCAGGGACTGGCGATGGTCGGCTACGAGGGCGCGTTGTATCGCGTGGGCGGATTCACGGCATTGAACAAGGAGGGAGACGAACAGGACCTTCGGTCGCAGCCGGACTTTGCCCGGCTCGTGCCCGGACGAAACACGTGGGAACCGCTGGCCCCGCTGCCTGAGCCGCGATCGTCGCACGACGCAGCGATCCTCGGGGATACGGTCTACGTCGTGGGTGGCTGGCAGTTGCGGGGGAGCAGCGAGGAATCACGGTGGCACACGACGGCGTGGAAGATCAAGCTCTCCGATTCCAAGCCCGCCTGGGCAGCGATCGCCTCGCCTCCGTTCCAACGGCGGGCGCTCGCGCTGGCTGCATGGAACGGCAAGATCTATGGCATCGGGGGCATGAATGAAAAGGGAGGTCCGACTACGGCGGTCGCATGCTACGATCCTCAGACCGATCGCTGGTCGGAACAGGCTGCGATCCTGGGCACTGGCATGGATGGATTTGGCGCCTCCGCCTTCGCTTCGCAAGGAGGCCTCTACGTGACGACCATGTCGGGCTCGATCCAACGATTGTCGCAGGAGGGAGGCAACTGGGAGTATCTGGGCCAGGTAGCCCATCCCCGGTTCTTCCACCGGCTTCTGCCCTGGGGCAAGAACCGGCTTGTCGCGGTGGGAGGTGCCCACATGTCGGTCGGTAAGATTGATCCCGTGGAAGTTATCGAGGTCGAGTGATGAGAAACTGGCACCTACTTGTCGGGCTGTCCCTGGTGTTCTCCTCCAGTGTCCACGCGGAAACGGCGATCCAATGGCCGTCGTTTCAAGGACCGGCGGGGACGGCCTGGCGCGCCGACGACCTGCCGCTCACCTGGTCGCCGGACACGAAGGTCGCCTGGAGCACGGCAGTGCCGGGCTACGGGCAGTCGAGCCCGGTCGCCTGGCAACAGCGGCTGTTCGTGACCTCCGTTTCCGGTCGCATGAAGGAACGTTGCCACGTCACGGCCCTGGACGTCAACACGGGGGCCGTCGTCTGGCAACGTGAAATGGCAGCGGCCAGCCAGGCCGAGAACTCGAACTACATCAGCAAAGCGGCGCCGACGCCTGTCGTCGACGCCGAGCGGCTGATCGTGTTCTTTGAAGGTGGGAATCTGGCCGCGTTCACACATGATGGCCAGGTATTGTGGGAACGCGACCTGGTGAAGGAGTTCGGAGAACTCACCTCGCGGCACGGACTGGGCTCGTCGCTGCTGCAGTCCGGCGACCGGGTCGTCGTGTGGGTCGAACGCCAGACGGATCCGTACGTGCTGGCTATCGACAAGTCGACGGGCCAGACGCGCTGGAAGGCGGCCGGGCTGTCAGCGACGTCCTGGAGTACGCCGGCGCTCCTCGCATGGCCTGACGGGACCGCCCATTTCGTGCTGAGTGGCAGCGGCATGATCGCCGGTTACGATCTCCGAAGCGGCGAGCAGCGATGGAAACTGGAAGGGATCGTCGGCAATACAATTCCAACCCCACAAGCGTATGCGCCGGGAAGGCTGCTCGTCGGCGCAACCGTCGGGCGCGGTGAGTCCACAGGGGGTAAGGCCGCCGAATCCAATGGCAGTGTCGCCATCGAGCGCACCGCCGACGGCGGATTTAAAGCGGATTACGCCTGGCGCAGCCAGCGTGCCACGTGCTCGTTCGGTTCGCCCATCGTCCATGAGGGCTTGGCCTATTTCGTGAACGCGACGGGCGTCCTGTTCTGTCTGGACGCCGCCACTGGCGAGGAGATCTATTACGAACGGCTCGGCGACAGTGTCTGGGCGACCCCGCTCGCCATCGGCAACCGGATCTACTTTGCCGGCCGCTCGGGCAAGACGACGGTCGTCGCAACAGGGCGCGAGTTCCGCAAGCTGGCCGAGAACCACTTGTGGGCCGAAGAAGCCGCTGCCCCGGCGGAGAAGTCGCCCGCTGCTTCTTCCAGTGCAAACACGTCACCGGCTGAGATCCAGTATGCGATGGTGGCCCTGCCCGATCGCCTCCTGCTGCGGACTGGAAGTCGCGTCATTTGCCTGAAGAAGTGAACTGGAATGCATAGAGCTTGCTGTCGCGCAGGTGGAAGCGCAGGCGAATGGGCCGCCCCTCCAGCGAGCCGATGTCCGGATCACCGTGCCAGCGGACCGGCATTCGCACGGAGTTGCCGATCAACCAGTTCGCTTGCGCGCCGCTGAATGCCGGGAGCGGCTCTCCCTGTTCGTCGAGCACTTCGACTCGCACGGCGCCTCCGGCACTGGTGTCGACATTCAGCTCCAGGCGGTTTCCCGCGAACCGCAAGGGACGTGTGGTGAACTCTCCTCCCCCATACTCGGCGTCGACGGAAACAAACCCGTCCAGCCGCATGCGAGCCAGGCCGACTCCCGAGATGCGCTTCCCTTCCGGCGCAGCAGGATCCGTCTGGTCGGTCCGATCCCAATTCAGCGCGCTGTAATAGATCCAGATTTCATCACCCCGAATGATTGGATTCGGCATAGCCCAGATCTGACGCGAATCGAAACGGCCCGCCGGCCCCGGACGCAGGAACGGCTTCCGCTCGCCGACCCGTTGAAATTGCCGGCTGTCGCGGCTGACAGCCAGCCGGACATCGCGCATGCCGGGACTGAGCGTGCCCGCCTGGCTATCGGTGGGCAGCCAGTGCCAGAACGCCTGCGCCAGCATGATATAAAGTCCTTCTGTTTCCGGATACGGAAAGACCGTCGCGCCGTAATAGTCGACCGGCGTCTGATCCGCAGCCGTCGCGTGTTTGGACCGGTCGAGCTGGTCAGGCCAGATCGCCAGACCGGTGTTGACGATCTGAGTGAGGTCCGCGAGCTCCGCGCGGCGCACGCTGCGGCAGAGGATATCGATCTCCGAGGTAACGGCTCGATGCCGGCCATAGAAGAGATACTTCTGCGAGGGCGGATCCCAGAAAATGATGGACTGCGTATCGTGCGGACCGCGCGGGTCAATCTGCGCGAACAGCTGCCATTTCAATCCATCTGCTGAGCTGTGCATATGAAACTTACCGGTAGGATAAACCTTTGCCTGTGTCTTATATCGGTGTTCGGGCGGCGCCTGGGGGTCTTTCCATACAGACGAACCGCCGATGACCCCGGGCAGCACCACGTTGTTGTGCCGGGAGCCTTTGACCTCGTATTGGCCCAGGTCTGGTTTCGTGAAGTGAAGACCATCGTATGATTCGGCATAGCAAACGCGACGTTCGTGGTCGTAGGGACCGTCGCCCGTAGGGGTCAACAGGTCGTACCACACTCGAATCAAACCATTTGGCTCCTGGAGCACGCTGCAGTACAAGTTGATGTGCCCGCCTTCTTCGTGGGGCTGGTCTGCGGTCAGCAGCAACTCGCCAGTCTGATGCGGCGGATTCATCACCAGTTGGACATCGCGTTGGCTCTCCAGCCAGAAATCGTCGATCAACAGCTGCTTACGGCTGCCGACGTCGATGGGCGGGGACGCGGCAGCCGCTCGAGGCTCGTTGGCGGTACCTGACAGCAGCGCCGCGGATAGGAGTGCGATCCGGCCGGTGGCTCGAAATGTTTCGGACATGAAGCGAATCCTCTCTGCCAACCCGCTATTCCTGCGCGACATGACACAGGACGCAGCTGGCGGTCAGCGATTGGCGGTTCATATGATGGTTCTCTTCCCGATATGGAGCGAGTTCGCCGTGGCACTGCCGGCAATCGAGATGGCGACGTTCCGTTTCGCGATGAACGTACTCAAAATGCCAATAACCTGTCCGCTTCTCATCCAGAAGCGAATTCAGATCGTGGCAAGTGACACATCGGGACTCTTGCCTGGCAATGGGGCCAGGCGGCCGTTCTCGATCCTGGGTAATCGAGCGGGCCGCAACTCGCCCGGTGACGATGCAGGGTCCGAGGAAGGTACCTTCCAACGCTGCCTTGCCGTTGATGCCCGCCAGCCCGGTCAGTTCGCCGACCGCGTACAAGCCCGGGATGGGATGCCGCTGGCCATCAAGCACTCGGCACTGCAGATCGATGGCCACGCCTCCCATGCTTTTGCGCGTCAGCGGATAGGTCTGCATGGCGTAGAACGGGGGAGTGGCAATCTTCGGCGACGCTTTGTTCGAGAACGCGGGCCGGCTGGGGCCAAAGCGCCCGAAGTCAGTATCCTCTCCCTGCTCCACGAGCTGGTTGTACCGGGCCACCGTGTCCACGAGTTGCTTGGCCGGCAAGCCCGCCTGCAGTGCGAGGTCGGTCAGATTATCGGCCTTCTTGACGAGGTCTCGGTTCTCGAGGATCTCGCGTTCGACTTTGGCGAAGTCGCCCCAGTCCGAACCGGAGACACTGAAGAACGGCTTGCTCGATTCGTCGAAAATACACCAGCAGGTGGCCTGCGGTTGGCGGAGCAACACGGGCATGACAACTTTTGCCCAGCCGTGAAAGTTGACAAAACGCCGCCCTTCAGCATTCACGAGAATGCCGTAGAGGTTAGTGGCATTCAGTCCGCGGTTCGTACCCGGGTAACGGGGATCGGGGAGGCCCGTGAAGTAGTTCCACTGGTAGTCCATGTGGACCAGTTCGCCACCCACCTGCTGTGCCAACCGGTGTCCGTGCCCTGTGGAATTGCGACCCGAACCGGCGAGAATTCGATCTGGGAATCGGAACGGGGCAGGCCAGAATTCTCGCACCATGTCGAGATTACTCTGAAAGCCACCCGTCGCGAGGATGACGGCCCGGCTGCGAAGCTCGCGGCGTTGACCGGTCCGCAAATCGCGCAGTTGGACACCCGCGACGCGGCTGCCGTCCGCGAGCAACTGCTCGACTTGAGTATTCCACTGGAACTGGACCTCGTTCAATTCCAGGCACGCACGGTAGATCGGCGTGACGAGTCCTAAACCACGCCCCAGAGGCTGATGTTCGCGCGGCACAGAATTTCCCGAGGAGGCGAGCACCTCGGTAAAGCGGACACCCAATTCGTCGAGCCAGTCATAGATGTCATGCCGTGAATGATCGACGTAGTAGCGTACCCAGTCCATGGCGGGATCTTCGCCCCAGCGAACGAAGTCCTGAAAGGCCAGGTCGGGCGAGTCCTGTATTCCTGCGCGCTGCTGAACAGGGGTCGCGACGATACTGACGCTGCCCTGCGACATGACCGCGTGCCCGCCGAATACCGACGACATGTCCACCACCAGGACGCGCACGCCGGCGCGGCCCAGTTCGAGTGCTGCCGACAGACCCGAGATGCCGGCTCCGACCACGATGGTATCCACTTCGAAATCCGTCTGAGGCGGCACCGCAGCCCGGGAAGATGCGGGCACTTTGGCATCGTCGTCGGCCGTTGCGCTCGGGACCGGCTTTCCGGGAGTCGCAGGCGGAGCGCTGCTCCCGGGATGCACGTGCCAGCCCACCAGGCACAGTGCGACGGTCCCCACAAGTCCGGCTCGCCAGGACATTCGCCCCAGTCGACGCGTCCGGGATGACATAGGTTCTTCTCCCTTCGCCGTCGTGAAGGCGACGAATAGTCAGTTGTAAACGTGCCGCCGTCGAGCGGCAGGCACACGGGTTCAGGCGGTTTCGATCGCGAGCGGCAGGGAGCGAAGGCGGCGGCCCGTCGCATGAAAGATCGCATTGGCGATCGCGGGCGCGACCGCAATGATGGGAGTTTCACCGGCGCCCACGGATGCCAGGTCCCGCCGATCGACCAGAACGATGTCGAGTTCCGGGACGTCATCCATACGGGGAACCCGATACTTAGAGAAAGAAGGGTTGAGAATCTTACCATCCCGGAACGCGACGGCCTCCAGCAGCGCTCCGCCCAGCCCCATGATGATGGCGCCGTGTACTTGAGCGCGCAAGTTTCTGGGATTGTGGATAGCACCGCACTCGTACGCCTCGCAGACCGAGAGCAGTTTGACTTTGCCGGCGCGCATTTCAACTTCGACGCACGCGGCCACGTAAGATCCTTTTTCTGTGCCGCAGGCCAATCCGATTCCTCTCTCGCCTCCGGACCGTCCCCGGCGCTCGCGCCAGCGGAAGCGGCCCGCGGCAGCGACCAGAACGTCCTTCAGTCGCCCCGGTTCGAGGTGGCGCAGCCGAAAATCCAGCGGATCGCTCCCCGCCCGTACCGCGAGTTCATCCATGGCGGACTCGCGCGCAAAGGTGTTCGCGGTCGAAGCGAGCGCGCGATAGGAACCTTGCCGCAGCGGCGAATCGGCACCGACAAAGCGCGACTGGCTTTGCCCGATACGATACGGCGATTCGACGGCGGAACCGCCCGAGTTGTAGTTCGTGAAATCCCAACTGGCAATCTGACCCGAAGCGTCGAGCGCTGCGCGGACCTCGATAAGTCCCGCGGGGCGGAAGTAAGCCCAGGTGAATTCCTCCTCGCGAGTCCACCGTAGCGATACGGGCCGACCCGCGGCCTTGGCCAACCGAGCCGCCTCGACCGCTACTTCGCCTGTGTGCTTCCCACCGAATCCACCCCCCGTATCCGGCACAATGACGCGCACTTGTTCCGCTGGGATCCGGAAGGCCTGGCTCAACTCACCCTGAACTCGCGACGGCTGCTGCGTACCGGTCCAGACGGTCAAATGTCCCTCGGACCACTCGGCCACTGCGGCCCGCGGTTCCATCGGCGCGTGCTGGATGTAAGCCACCGTGTAGTCGACGTCCAACTCCGTCGGGTCCCCAGGTCCCTCTCCACCGGACGCGTTGCGCTGCTTCCCCGCGCTGCGGTCTGACGACCGAGTGGCCGTGCGTTTAAGATGATCAAACAGACTATCACTGTCGGGATGAGGCGACCGGTTCCACTGCGCCGACGCCGCCAAGGCGTCCACTGCCTGGGTAGCTTCCCGTGACGTCGGCGCCGCACAGCCCACGAAATCGCCGTCCTGCACGACCACTACTCCGGGCAGGGCCCGAGCAGGAATCAGATCGATCGACTTCAAGGTGGCATTCAGCGCAACGGGACGCAGCACGCGCCCATACAACATGCCAGCCCGTACCGTATCGGACGGATAGCGCACGGCTCCGCGCACGACGTCGTCGCCATTCAGCTTGGGAATCGGTCGGCCCAGCACCTGCCAATGATCGATTCTCACCAACGGCAATTCGCTGGGTACCGGCTGCTGCAGGAACCGAGCAAACTCCACATCGCGAGCCAGGTCGGCCAGCGACACCGACTGGCCACCCCGCGCGAATACTCCGTCGCCGATCTGCAAGTCCGCGCGGTCGGCGCCCAGCCGCTGAGATGCGTACCGCACACAGGCGTCATGTAAAGCAGCCGCCGCGGTGCGGACGCGCGGCACCGTGGACGGCGTAGTCCGGCTGCCCGCCGTACCACCGTCGTCAGGACAACGCTGCGTGTCGCTCATGACCACCTGGATGCGGTGCACCGGCAGCCGCAGTTCCTCGGCGGCTGCTTGCGCAATCTGCGTCCGGGAGCCTTGGCCCACCTCGACTTTGCTGGTCAAGACCGTCACGATACCCGTGTCGGCCAGATGGAACCTTTCCGCGAGCTTCTCCCCTCGCCGCGGCCCGCGTTGGCCTCGTCCGGCCGGCCGCTGGGCCCACACCCGGTCAGCGGCCACCGCAATGGCGAGTCCGGCTCCCAACACTTGGACAAACTCCCGGCGACTCGCCTCAAACCGGTACCGTGCGGGCTCTCGCAACTCGTACCGTTCGTGCTCGCTGAATTCTTCTTCGGCAGAGTTCCAGGACATCGCACGATTCTCCGATTCTCAAACACTTCCGTAAGACCACCCGCGTTCCGCTTCGTGCGACTCAACGGGCTTGCGCTGCTTGTTCGACGGCGGCCAGCAGATCCGGGTAGTTGCAACAGCGACAGATGTTTCCGCGCATCGTGCGGATGATCTCCTCTCGGGTGGGATGCGGATTGTGGGCGAGCAGCGCGACGGCCGTCATGATCTGACCGGGAACGCAGTAGCCGCACTGCATGGCCTGCTGGTCCAGAAAGGCTTGTTGCACTGGATGCAGTTCGCCGGCGGCGGCGAGCCCTTCGATGGTACGGACCTCCCGTCCGGCCGCCTCGCCCACCGACGTGACGCAGGATCGGGTGGCCTCGCCGTCGAGCAGGATCGTACAAGCCCCGCACTCCCCCTCGCCGCAGCCATACTTGGTACCGGTCAGCTGCCAGTCCTCCCGAAGGACCTCCAACAGCGGCCGATCGTCATCCGTCGTGACGGTTCGAACCTCGCCGTTTACCGTAAGCGTCAGCTGGCGTTTCATGGTTGTTCGGCTCCCCCACGCTCCCCATCACCCGTCCCAACCTCGTTCGGCAGCGCGGCTGCCCTCCACGAGTGACCAGGCTTTCTGCTGTAGGCGCCGATTCTATCGGCCGTATCACGGCTGCGACAAGCAATACGTGGCAAATCAACCCAGCACGCGCTCGGCCGCAGCCCGCTCGCAGAAGCGAATCATGAGCGGCTGGGAGCCATCGGTTTGAGACTGTTGCCATGTCGCCAGGTAGCCCTCCGGCGTCACCAATACGTCGACGTAGCGGTGACAACCCGTCCCACAGGGACTGACGAACAGCGGCATCGTACGTGACAGCCGCTCGATCCGCGTGAAATCCCCGTCCAGTACATAGGCGAGCCCGCCTAATTCCTCACAGGAGTAACCGCGCGGACGGGCCACGGCTGCCGGATGCTGGGCCAGATCGCGGACGCATTCTCCGCCGTCATAGAACAACAGCGTCACGCGGTGACCGTTCCAACCCGGCTGCGAAGGCATGTCCACCAGGCACGTACCGCGGGTCATCGCGACATCCCAAGTGGTACCCCGTGGAAACCATCCGTAACGCGGAGGCTCCCCAGTCGCCACACCGTGTGACAGCGACACGAATACCGTGTTTGAACTGGCCCAGTTGAACGGATGGCTGCAACACATCAACACCCGTTCCCCGTTCGACTCGTAGCAACGTGGATCCTTCAGATGCAAATGCTCAGGATCATCCGACGCCAGAATCGTTTCAGGCGCCGCACGAATCAACTCCTGCCACGTCGGAGCAGCAATCCGCTCGATGGTCCACACACCACAGCCCGGCTTCCGATACGACTCGAGCCCGGTGGGATACGGAATTCCCGCTTTCTCGGACGACACGAACAGCTCAACACCCGAATCACCCCAGCGCAGCGCACTCCCCTCGATGGACAGCACCTCGCGCCCCGGCTGACTTAAGTCGCATTTGGTCCAGGTGGCGATTTTTTCGAATGACTGCCCCCGGTTATGCGATCGGAACAACACCAGGGCCCATCCTCGCTCCCCTGCGGCTAGCCCCGTTCGAGAATCGCCCGCATCGCGGTAGCGGCCCACGAGGTACAGCGCGCCGTCCGGTCCCACCGTCACGTTCCCGCCACCGAACCAGTAGCCCGGCAAGGGCTTGGAGGGCGGAATCGCGACACGTGCCCCGTCGGGATCGACCAGCAAGCGAGCGAATGCGATCAGCTGCCGCTCCGCGGACGGGGTCAGTCGCGACATGTCTGGCCGTCAACTCTCGGACGACTCGTCCATCATGGCTCGAAACTGCCGGAACAAATACCGGCTGTCGTGCGGTCCTGCAGACGATTCGGGATGGTATTGCACACTGAAGGCCGGCAACTCGCGATGACGTAAACCGGCGACGGTGTTGTCGTTCAGATTGCGGTGCGTGACTTCCAGCTGCGCCGGCAAGGAATCTTCGTCGACGGCGAAACCGTGATTCTGGGCGGTGATCTCCACGGTTCCCTGCTCGACATTCAAGACGGGCTGGTTCGCTCCCCGGTGCCCAAACTTCAACTTGAAGGTCTTTGCGCCGCAAGCCAGACCGAGTAGCTGATGTCCCAAGCAAATGCCAAAGACAGGCACCTTACCCAATACCCCCCGAATGGTGTCGATGGCGTAAGTCAGGGGCTCTGGATCGCCAGGACCGTTGGACAGGAACACGCCATCCGGCCTGTAAGCGAGGACTTCTTCGGCAGTCGCCGTGCCCGGCAGCACCGTGACTCGGCAACCCTCGTCGCGCAAGTGGCGAGCGATGTTCCATTTCATCCCGTAGTCCAGTGCCACAACGTGTTTGTTCTCGAGCGGCGCGCTAGAAGTGTCCTGCGGCAACTTGGCCCAGGGACTGAGCGGAGCTTGCCATTCGCGTGCTTGGGTGGGAATGACTTCGCGCACGAGATCGCGTCCCACCAGCCCCGGACTCTCGATCGCCTTGCGCACCAGGCTGGCGTCGTCGAGATCCACGGTCGACAAGACGCCCTTCATGGCTCCTTTCGTGCGGATCCGTCGCACCAGCGCTCGAGTATCAATTCCCGCCATGCCCACGATGCCGTGACGTGCGAGATAATCCTGCAAATTTCCTTCGGACCGGAAGTTGCTGACAATCCGGCTGATCTCGCGCACGATAAAACCAGCCAAGAAGGGCTGTTTGCTCTCGACGTCCTCTTGATTGACGCCATAGTTCCCGATCTCGGGATACGTCATCGTGACAATCTGTCCGCGGTAACTGGGATCCGTCAGGATCTCCTGATAGCCGGTCATCGACGTATTGAAGACCACTTCTCCGTCGACTTCACCCGACGCTCCAAACGACTCGCCGGTGTAAACAGTCCCATCTTCCAAAGCTAACTTAACGGTCATGGTTACCACGAGTTTGCTGGCCACCGAGCACGGAACACGACGGTTCGCAGCCGGCTGCTAAAGTTAACAATCGCGTTGTCCCGATATCCTCAATACGGCTGTGGGTCTCCAAGCTCGGAGTATCCACTCACTGCTTGGACAGCCAATTTGAAGGGTTCTTGTTGCGGCGAACAAGAACCCTTCTTTTTGCGCGGTGCCAACGCAGTTGGCGCCGCCGGCCGCCCGTTCCGTGACGGGACAAGGCTTCCATCACTCGGCTGCGACCGGCGCGGGCTTGACGGGTGCCGCGGCAGGTTGAGCCAAACGCGCTTCGCGTTCCAGGCAGCGCACGATGTGCCGCACCGCCTGCTTGAGCCGGATTTCGTTTTCGACCAGAGCCAGCCTCAAGTAGCCTTCTCCCGCTGGCCCGAATCCGCTGCCGGGACTGACCGCCACATCCCCTTTTTCGAGTAGCATCATGGCGAAGTCCATCGTCGACATGCGACTGCGCCACGGCTCCGGAACCTTCGCCCATACGAACATGCCTGCTCGCGGGGGCGTGATCTCCCAGCCAGCGCGGCGGAGTCCGTCGACGAGTACGTCACGACGCTTCTGGTACTCGCGAGCCTGCGCCTCGACCGCCGCTTCCGTCTGTCGCAGCGCGACAATCGCCGCAATCTGGATGGCCTG
>JBFWYF010000089.1:0-13311 GCA_050186685.1 Pirellulaceae bacterium | reverse complement strand
GGTGTGCTGCGGCGGCTGGGACAAATGGGTAAAACCATCATTGTTTCCAGCCACATCCTGCCCGAGCTGGCCGATATCTGCAACAAAGTGGGCATCATCGACCGGGGCGTTCTGAATGTGAATGCCGAAGTGTCCGAGGTCATGCGGCAGGTTCGCCAGCGGACAGTGCTGCACGTGGCCGTCAAGAATAACCTGGACGGGGCGATGAAGATCCTGTCCGCCCAGCCGAGCGTGGACCAGCTGGAAGCGAAAAACGGTCAGGCGATTGTGACGCTGAAGCAGGGAATCGAGGACTATAGCGATCTGCCGACACGGCTGATCGAATCCGGTCACCAGTTGACGCTGTTCCGCGAGGAAGAGATCAACCTGGAGTCGGCGTTCATGGCGCTGACGAAAGGCACAGGCGCCAAAATATGAATCGGGGCCCGCGGCGGTTGCCGGCCCGTTCCGGGTGCCTGCACGCCGTGCGCTGAACAGGAGCAGGCCCGCCATGGTCCAACGCGATCTGGTGCATCCGCGGGACGAGATCATGCGGACGATGGAGCGCATCTATCGTTATCGCATGACAACGACGTCGGGCGGCAATCTGTCGATTCGCGAACCGAATGGCGACATCTGGATTACGCCGGCGCGGATCGACAAAGGCAATTTGCAGCGGCAGGATATCGTACGCGTCAAGCCTGACGGGACGAGTGAAGGCCTCCATCGCGCGTCGTCTGAGCTGCCATTTCACCAGGCCATCTATGCGGCTCGGCCGGACATTCGCGGGATCGTGCATGCACATCCGGTGGCACTGGTATCGTTCAGCATCGTGGGGCAGGTGCCCAACACGCGGCTGTTCCATCAGGCTCGCCACGTGTGCGGCGAGGTGGGATTCGCTCCCTATGCGCTGCCCGGCAGCGCTCAACTCGGCCGCCAGATCGCCGCGGCTTTCGCTGGCGATGTCCATTGTGTGGTGTTGGAGAACCATGGCGTGGTGATCGGCGGCGAGACGCTGCCAAATGCCTTCCAGCGATTTGAGACGCTCGAGTTCACGGCCCAGACGATCCAGCGTGCTCGGTTGCTAGGTCCTGAGCGCTACCTGCGCGAGGATGAAATTGCGTTGCCGCGCCGCAATGCGGAGCCGCTGCCCGAGTTCGATCCGGGGGAGCCGTCGAGCCAGGAACGAGAGCTGCGACGGGAACTGCGGGAATTCGTGCGGCGCGGCTATCGGCAACGGCTGCTGATCAGCACGGAAGGCAGTTTTTCGGCACGTCTCGACGAGTCGTCGTTCCTGATCACGCCCTATCGCGTCGACCGCGACTCGCTCACGCTCGACGACCTGGTTCTCGTCACCGACGGTTGTGCCGAGCGAGGCAAGACGCCGAGCCGCGCCGCCCGCAATCATGCTGCGCTCTACCGGCGTCATCGGCAGTTGGGTGCGATTGTGAACGCCTACACCGTGCATGCCACGGCGTTCAGCGTCACAGGGCGCAGGATCGACTCGCGCACCATCCCGGAGAGCTTCGTCTTTCTGCGCGATGTGGGCTTTGTGCCCTATGGATTGCAGTTCCGCGACAGTGACTTGCTGGCCGAACAGGTCAGCCCGCAGAGTCCGATCGCTCTGCTCGAGAACGACGGGGTTCTGGTGTGCGGAACGAGCGTGTTGGACGCCTTCGACCGGCTGGAGGTGCTGGAGTCGACCGCGGAAGCCATTATCCAGAGTCTGCCGCTGGGGGACGTGCGGACGATGTCTGAGGAGGTCATCCAGGAACTGCGCCGAGCGTTCCCGTGAGCCAGGTACTCGACTTGAACGCTCCCGCCCAATAAGTTGGGCACATCCCCAGCTGCTGGCCCTACGGGCCGAGCGTTCCCACCCATTCTCGAGCCGCCACCGCCATTCGAAGGGCACATTGTATGGCACCCTGGTACCCCTGGCTGATCGTGGTCGCGCTGGCTGCCCCGAACGAGGAAGCTTTCCGTTCCCAGGTCCGTCCTACCGAGCCGCTGGCGCCGAGCGATCAACTGCGGACGTTCCATGTTCCGCCCGGTTTCGAAGTTCAGCTGTTCGCGGCGGAGCCCGACATTCAAAAGCCCATGAATATGGCCTTCGACGGAGCGGGCCGGTTGTGGGTCAGCGGGTCGATCGAATATCCCTATGCCGCGGCGGGAGACGGGCGAGACACGATCAAGGTGCTGGAGGACCGCGACGGCGATGGCCACGCGGAAACCGTGACCACGTTCGCCGAGGGACTGAACATCCCCATCGGCCTCTACCCGTACCGGGACGGCGTCGTGGTGTACAGCATGCCAAACATCTGGTGGCTGCGCGATACCGATGGCGACGGCCGCTCCGATCAACGCGAGGTGCTGTATGGCCCGCTGGATATGCCCCGCGATACGCATGGGATGCAGAACGCGTTTCGTCGCGGCTTCGACGGCTGGTTATATATCAACCACGGCTACGCGAACGACACGACGATTCGCGGGCGGGATGGCAGCTCGATCCACTTGCAGAGCGGCAACACCTACCGCGTGCGGCTCGATGGATCGCGCGTCGAGCAGTTCACGTGGGGGCAAGTCAATCCGTTCGGCAGCACCTTCCTGCCGACTGGCGACCTGATTACCGCCGACTGTCACAGCCGCCCGCTGACCATGCTGCTGCGCGGGGCCTACTATCCGAGCTTCGGCAAGCCACACGGCGGGCTGGGATTTGCCCCGGATATGATGGAGCACTCGCACGGCTCGACCGCCATCGCCGGCGCGGCGTATTACACCGGGGATCAGTTCCCCGCCGAGTACCGGGACCGCTTGTTCGTGGGAAACGTGATGACCAGCCGGGTCAACCAGGACGTGCTTTCCTGGCAAGGCTCGACGCCTCAAGCCGTCGAGCAACCCGACTTGGTGACCAGCGATGATCCGTGGTTCCGCCCCGTCGATCTGCAGGTGGGCCCGGATGGCGCCTTGTACGTCGCGGACTTTTATAACCGGGTCATCGGCCACTACGAAGTGCCCCTCGATCATCCTGGTCGGGACCGGTCCCGCGGCCGCATCTGGAGAATTGTCTACCGTGGGGAATCGGATCACGCGCCACCTGGGCCCCCTGACCTGACGCGGCAGCATGCCGACCAGCTGATCGACACCCTGGCTCACCCTTCGCTCACGCGGCGTATGCTCGCGCTTGACCAGTTGACCGA
The DNA here is from genome assembly GCA_050186685.1 of Pirellulaceae bacterium. Classification (GTDB taxonomy): domain Bacteria; phylum Planctomycetota; class Planctomycetia; order Pirellulales; family Pirellulaceae; genus CAZFLF01. The sequence goes on along the minus strand of JBFWYF010000089.1, from coordinate 10,135 downwards.
TCGAATCGGTGTGGCCGCGGCAGACGAACTGGCCGAGGCGCTGGCTGGCGACAAACGCGACACCGTGCGCGTCCACTCGCTGTGGGCTTTGCATCGGCTGGGTCGCCTCTCGGAATCGCAGTTGGCCGCGGCGCGGGACGATCCGAGCGAACTGGTTCGCATCCACGCGTGGCGAGTACACGGCGAGTCCCCGCAGTGGCCGCTGACGCTACCGTCGCCGCCGGACAGTGCCGCGGTCGCCTCGCAGAATCTCCCCGCCTCGGCACGCGGTCCACTCGAGCGACGCGCCATTGCGGAGGCGGCGAGCCGGCATGACGCGCAGGATGTCCTTCCTCTGCTGGCGTGGCTGGAACGGGTATCGCGCGGAGATGGCATGCAGCGCTATGCCTGGCGGCTGGCGCTTCGCCGGCAGCTGCTTGCCCCGAACGCCTGGTCAACACTCGCCTCGGCCCAGCTCAGTTCGGCGGCGCGTGAAGAACTGGCGTCCATTGCCTTGGCGGTTCCTTCGGCCGAGGCCGCGGCCTTCCTGCTGGAGTACATCCGCCGGCAGGGGCTGCAGTCGACGCAGGCGGAAGCGCAACTCGCGCACCTGTGCCAGCACCTGCCGCTCGAGCAGCAGTCTTCCTTGATCCAGCTGGTGCGGGGCCATGCGTCCGGGGACGTTCCCTTGCAGCTGCGGTTGCTGCCCGTTCTGCACCAGCGCAGCCGAGAACGCGGGCGAGAGCAGGTGCCGGAACTCGAGGCGTGGGCGTCGGAGCTGGCAGGGCACATTTTCGCGACGACGAAGGCTGGCGCCGATGGCTGGCGGGTGATCTCGGGGACCAATACGTGGGGGCTCGAGCGCCGGGCCAGTCAAGATGGGCAGCGCGATGGTTCCTTCCTCAGCAGCTTGCCCGGCGGAGAACGCTCAGTGGGCGTATTGCGGTCTCGCCGCTTCACCGTGCCAACGCAGCTGAGTTTCTACATCTGCGGGCACCTGGGGGTTCCCAATCAGCCGGCGAACGAGCGGAACTATGTGCGCTTGTGCCTGGCAGATACGGGTGAGGAAGTCGTCCGCACGCTGCCTCCCCGCAACGATACGGCTCGGCACGTGACCTGGCAGCTCGAACGCTATGCCGGGCAGGACGGCTATCTGGAAATCGTGGATGGCCTCGACCTGTCTGCGTATGCCTGGCTGGCCGTGGCTCGCTTCTCGCCCGAGGTCGTCGAACTGCCGGCGATCAGCCTCGTGCAGCGCGGCCAGTACCAGGCGGCTGCCTGTGGGCTGGTCGAGTCGCTCCGGCTGGCCTCACTGCAGCCCCAAGTCGCGGAGCTTCTGCGAGACGACACCGTCGATTGGGGCGTCCGTGCCGCGGCGGCCCAGGCGTGGCTCGCATTCCAGCCACGGCCTTTCATGAGCGCACTGGCTCGGCTGCTGGGAGATGCAGCCTGGGATGCCCAGGCACGCGATAAAGTGCTAACCCGGGTGATAGGCTCGGACCAGGATGCCGATCTGGCCCAACTGGGCGAGGCGATGAAGGGTGCGTCGACCCGGTTGCAGCGTCAACTGGCCGATGCGCTAGCCGCCACACCTGTGGGAGCGACTCACCTGGTCACGCTGATGGAGCGGGGGCAAGTGACATCGCGCCTGTTGCAGGATCCGGCGATTAAACAGAAACTGGCCGCTGCCGGGGATGCGGCGGCGAATGAACGGGCCGAGCGACTGCTGGCGTCACTATCGCCCCTGAATCTCGAATTGCTCCAATTAATCGAGCAGCGGCGGCGCTTCTACGCCGCAGACAAGGCGAGCGGCCCACGTGGGCAAGAAGTGTTTCGCAAACACTGTGCCACCTGCCATCAAGTGGCGGGGCAGGGGACGTTGATAGCGCCGCAGCTGGACGGGATCGGCCAGCGGGGACTCGAACGTGTGATCGAGGACGTCCTGGACCCGAATCGGAACATCGACGAGACGTTTCACTTGTCCGTTATTCAGTTGGTGAACGGCCGAGTGGCGACTGGCTTGTTGCGACGCGAGGAAGGGGGAAACCTCGTGCTCGCGAACCAGGAAGGGAAGGAATTTGTTGTGGCAAAGGCCGATATGGAAGAACATACGCGAGCACGCGTCTCGCTGATGCCGGCCAACTTCGGAGAATTGCTCAAGGCGGACGAGTTCGACGATCTGGTGGCGTACTTGTTGTCGTTGCGCGCCCGATAAATTGAGAAGGACAACCATGCAGGCGATTGCGGCTTTTGCGCATCGAAAGACCCCCGAGCCCGTGGATCTGCCGATGCCTCGTGATCCGGGGCCGGGCGAAGTGTTGTGCCGTACGTTGGAGTTCGGCATTTGTGGCACCGATCGTGATATACTCGAATCGGGCCAACCGCTGGTGCCTCCCGGCGAATCGTTTCTGGCCCTGGGACACGAATGCCTCGCGCGGGTGGAACGCTGCGGAGCCGGTGTGACGGAAGTGGCTCCCGGCGATCTCGTGGTACCGGCCGTGCGCCGGCCTCTCGACGTGCAGGTGGCTCGGCCAGATCTCCTCCCGTTCGGTCAGTTCACGGAGCGGGGAATCGTCTATGAGCACGGCTTCTCGGCGCCGTACTGGCTGGACCGCCCGCAGTATCTGTTCCGCGTGCCGCCCGCCATTACGCATATTGCCGTGCTGACGGAACCACTGAGTATCGCGGAGAAGGGTATCAACGAAGCCCTGGCCGTGCAGCGGGGTCGCATCGGGGAGTCAGTGTGGACGAAATATCCACCGCGCGTCCTGGTCACCGGCATGGGTCCAATCGGTTTCGCCTGTGTGCTGGCCTGTGTATGCCGCCACTGGAACGTGATGCTGTACGGCCGCGATCGGGAGGACAGCTTTCGCGCGGATCTGGCTCACGAACTGGGTGCGCACTACGTGCCGGCGCAGTACTTTGAATGCCAGCCGGCCGACGTGGAACGGGACGGATTCGATCTGATTCTGGAGTGCACGGGAAGCGACGAAGTGTTGCTGCGCGTGGCTCCGACACTCGCGTCCTGCGGGGTCATGGTGTGGCTGGGCAGTTCACGACAGCCGCAAGCCCGATCCCACAACTTGGATGTCCTGGTTCGCCACGCCGTCCTGCGCAACCATGTGCACCTGGGCACCGTCAATGCTGCGCCGCGCGATTTTCGCGATGCGCTGCGTCATCTTGAGCAGTTGCACGAGTCGAATCCGCGGCAAGTGGCAGCTATCATTACGGATCGTGTGTCTCCCGGCGACGCCCTCTGGCATTATGAGAACCGCCGCGAGCAGGGAATCAAGACGGTCGTCATTCCCTGAGTTGCCGGATTGGGTTGGAAGCCATGGTAGCTCGCTGTATTCTGGCTGCAGCTTTGTCGGCGGCAGGAGACGTCGAGTGGAACCTGATCGATGATGACCTTTCGTTTGTTGAAGGGACTGGGAGCTGATGAGCAAGTGGTTTCTGTTGCCTGTTGTGCTGGTGTGCTGGCTGGCCGTGGAGTCCGGGGAATCCGCTGAGCCCGAGCCACCGGGTATCCAGCGACTGGTTGCCGTCCCCAATGTGTGTGCCTGGCCCAATCTGACGTTGATGAAGGACGGTTCGATTACCGCCATTCTGCACAATCAACCCTACCACGGTCTCCGCGAAGGGGACATCGATTGCTGGAATAGCCCGGACGGCGTGAAGTGGGAAAAACGCAGCACGGTGACCCAGCACGAACCGCATACGGTCCGCATGAATCATGCGGCCGGCCTGGCAGGCAACGGCGATCTCGTCGTGCTCTGCTCAGGTTGGACGGACATCAAGCAGGCGGAGCGCCCGAAGCAAGGGCCTTTCCGGGACGCTGTGCTGCGGTCGTGGGTGCTGCGATCGGCGGATGGTGGCGGCACGTGGGAGAAGCGGGAAGAGTTCCCGGCGGGGGAAGCAGGTTGGACGGAATATATTCCCTTCGGCGACATCTGGGTGGGAGAAGACGGAGCGCTGCACACGTCCTGTTATCAAGGCAAACTGGCGGAACCGGCGAAATCGTCTCGGATGACCGCCTGGCGTGCCTCGCATCTTCGCAGTGATGATGACGGATGGACCTGGCAGGTCGTTTCTGTGCTGGGGCCGCGTCACAACGAGACCGATATCTTTCCGCTGGGAGGCAACAGCTGGCTGGCCGCGGCTCGGGTCGAGCGGATGGAATTGATCCGTAGCGACGACAACGGTGTGACGTGGCAGACTCCGCAACAGGTCACGGATCGGAACGAAATCAATGGTCACCTGGTACGGCTGCGGGATGGACGGCTGCTGTTGACCTATGGTGTGCGCGTCAACGGTCGCCGAGGCGTTTGCGCCAAGCTATCGACTGACGATGGCCGCACGTGGCAGGCTCCGTGGCGGATTGCTCATGCGCTCGACAACAGCGACTGCGGATATCCGGCCAGCGTCCAGCGTGCCGATGGTCGCATTGTCACCGCGTGGTACGCAAAGGACACGCCCGACCATCAGGGCTATCAGATGGGCATCAGCATCTGGGCAGCGCCATAGGCTCTGTTCCTCGCCCTGGCCCTCATCCCACGGGAGCTCTTGGAAGGACGAGCCGAATTGCTCACAATACCCGCCAGTACCTCCCACGAACCCCATCCGCCCAGGTGATGCTTATGATGTCCGATGGGTCGCCCGCATGCCCTGCGTTCCAGCAGCTGGTGCGCTGCCCCCGGCGCGCCGTCTTGCAGGCAGGAATCGCGGCTGGCACGCTTGGCTGGAACCTTCCCGCTTTGTGGGCGGCTCAGGCCGGGCCGGGCGACACGGGCGCGGGAGGAACTGGGTTCGGACGTGCTCGGCGGTGCATCTTTCTGTTCATGTGGGGAGGCCCTAGCCAGCTCGATACGTTTGACCTGAAGCCTCAGGCACCCGCGGAGGTCCGAGGTTCGTTTCAGCCGATTGCGACGCGCATCCCGGGCTGGCATGTCAGCGAGCACTTTCGCGGGCTCGCGGGCATTGCCGACCGGTTCGCGGTGATCCGCTCGCTGCAGCACGACGATCCTGCGCATCTTTCGAGCGGTCACGCGACGATGACGGGGCATCTGGCGCCGGTGATTAAGAGCGATGCCACGCCGCCTGGTTCGAGCGACTCGCCGCATCTGGGATCGCTGATGGCCCGGCTTCGGCCGGCTCCCGCCGAACTGCCTTCGTTCGTCATGATGCCTTGGGAGGCGTATCATCCTGCGGCACCGGGTGGCAAAGCACCGGGGCAGCACGGCGGCTGGCTCGGTCCCGCCTTCGATCCTTTGTTGCTGACGGGCGATCCCAGTGACGCACAATGGAAACCACCGGTGTTGAGCCTGCAGGACGGGCTCACTCCCGCGCGGATGGAGAATCGCCGCCAGCTCGTCCGGCAATTGGATGCTCAGCGGGCGGCGCTCTTGGAGTCCGCGGCCGGCGCCGCTTGGAGCGGCCAACACGAGCGGGCGTGCAGTCTGTTGAGTTCACCTGCTGTGCTGAATGCATTCGATTTGAACCGTGAACCGGCGGCGGTACGCGACCGCTATGGCCGAAATATCCATGGCCAGTGCGTGCTGTTGGCTCGGCGGCTCGTCGAACAAGGCGTTCCACTGGTGACCGTCAATTGGCACAACGACGGGAAGAATTTCTGGGATACACACGGCAATAATTTCCGCCGTCTGCAGCACGACCTGATTCCTCCGGCGGATCAAGCTCTGACGGCGCTGCTGACGGATCTGGAGGAGCGCGGGATGCTGTCCGAGACGCTCGTGGCCTGGGTTGGCGAATTCGGGCGTCGTCCCGAGATCACGGCGAACAACGCGGGGCGCGAGCACTGGCCTTATTGTTACAGCGGCCTGTTGGCCGGTGGTGGCATTCGCGGCGGCACGGTCTTTGGCGAAAGCGATAAGCATGCCGCGTATCCGGCGCGCGACGGGGTGTCGCCGCAGGACTACGCGGCGACGATGCTGCATGCCTTAGGAGTGCCCCGCAATACGGTGCTCTACGATGCCTCGCGGCGCCCTCATCGCGTCTACGCTGGCCGTCCCGTCGAAGGGCTGTTCTAAGTAGCTGCGCTCGCCAGAGCGAGCTCCGCCCTCGCGGCCTCTCTTGCCTCCCCTAGCCCCTTTTTCTGGTGAAAGGGGCTACAGCCGGCGCATGATTCTGGCGAATCAGGTGAAATCCCGGTGGTGTGGCACTGGCTCCGCCAGTGTCCTCAGCTAGAAGTGGTTGGTCCGGTGCGAGGGAAGCACTGGCCGAGCCGGCCGAGCCAGTGCCAGACCCGGCGGTCCCGATACGTGTGTAATCGATCTCGGGTTCGGTGTAGTCCACTTCCACAAACGTGTGCCGGCTCAGGTACGCATCCCCCGCACTTCGTACGTGGTCGCGATCCGGCGCGCTCCCCCATCCACCCCGCTGCCCAAGGTCGTGGCCCGATCCTTGGGGCTTTGTTATTTAGGCTTTCTACACAGCAAGATGACCTGTAACTCCCCGCGAGCACAATCGATTTTCATGAATCTCCATTTTAGGTTCGTGGGGAGGCGCAACCGGGGGTTGGCTCCTCCAGCGACCGTTCCGGCTTACGCGAGCGACTCCATGATCACCGCCAGGCTGTCTCCTGCGATTACCCGCGCGAACGTCCGCAGCACGATGACCCGCCCGCTCTGGCGCGACACGACCCGCTCAACGTGCTGACCCGCGACGTCCGAGATTGTTCCCAGCTCCTGGCCCGCCTCGATCCAATCGCCCAGCGCAATCGCCGGCTCGAACAGTCCGGTCATCGGCGCCGGGTTGCAGATCTGCATGTGGCCGGAACTGGGCCGGTCGTCCTCGACGACATGCTCCACCCGGCGAGGTGGACGCGGACGATCGATCATCTCCAGGACGGACATGACGTTGAGACATCCGTCGACGTAGGCTTCGATTCCGGCCGGTTCGCAACGAGCGCCTCCCAGGTACTCGCAGTAAATCGCCGGTACTTCGGCGTCCCGCGCCACGGACAGGGAGCGCCCGTTCAAGCGGTAGTCGGTGCCCCAGATGACCGGCAAATTGAACGCCTGCGCCATGCGTCGCTGCTGGTCGAGAACCCGCGGCTGCGGATGCATTATGTAGCCCGCCAGCGGCCAGACGCTGAGCGTCGTACCGCCGGTGTGCAGATCGATGTAAAAATCGGCAGCGCGAATCAGGTTGCTCAGTGCATGGGCGATCTGCTCCGTCACCGTGCCATCCACCTTGCCCGGACAGGTCCGGGCCAGGTCCAGCCCGTCCTCCGCGGTCCGGGACCCGCGCAGAAAGGCCGGCTCGTTAACGACAGGCACCAGCGTCAGTCGCCCGCGCAAACGCTGTTTATCCACCACGCGGGCCAGGCGACGGATCGCGACCATCGACTCGAATTCGTCCCCATGTACGCCGCCCGTAATCAACAGGTGCGGCCCCGGAAGCGAGCCTTCAATAAGAAGCGTCGTCAGATCCATAGCGATTCCTTCCAGCACGTGTCGGGGTCGAATGAAAACATGAGTCGCCGGCGGTGGCAGACATCGAGCATGGTCGCGTCCGTCTCGGAGGTATTGTTGAATTCTGTGTTCTAGCTGGGAAAAAAAGGCGGCGTATCCTGCTGTTGATTTCCCACTCCATCAGCGGTCCAACGAGGGCACGGAGGATACGCCATGGGAAAGGTTACGACAGAGCGGACGGTTCAGCCAGTGGAGATCGAAGGTTCCGATGCAGACGTAAGAGTCACACGATCGGCTTGGCCATGGCCGTCAAGAGGCTCAGGATTTCAGCAGGATGGTAAGCAAGAACGAGGCGTTCGCGATGCACCTGACGGAGTGAGGCTCCCCGGCATGCTGTTCCTGCCAGGCATACGCCAAAGACTTTCCGCAACTCCCGGAACACCGCCAAAGTTTCGGGAGGCTTGATAATCCAATCGGGAACCGACGTATCAAGAGCGCACGAAGTCATGCGGCATCTACCTTGCGAAATGAGTGCCCCGTCTTCAACCCGGCCACGAACATGACGAGGGCTACGCATCATCCCGCTACGCACCGAAGTTATCTTACACTCTGGACTATACTACAGAGTCAAGAGCCATTTGGACAAAGGGAATGGTGGAATGATGGCCATTGCCGACGAATGGGAGTGAGCGAAGCGGGAGCAGCGGCCCACGATCAACTGACCTGTTTCCCGATGAATCCGCCGCAGGCCACAGGTTCCACCGTCTCCTCTTCGCCGCGGAGACGTCGGGCAGCTATTGTTTAATCGAAGGTTTTGCGGGCGTACAACGCGGCTTGGTGGTTCGCGGGCGATTCGGCCGATCGTGCCCGTTGTCCCGCTGAGTTGTCAGCGTTGGCCGGCAAGTTTCCATGCGAGGCGATTGTGGGAATAGGTTCCGTGTCGGTGATCATTCCGGCATTCAACGAAGAGAATTACATAGGACCTACGCTGGACGCAATCCACAATGCTATATCCTACGCGCGGCTGTCGGAAGGCATTCGTGTCGAAGTACTCGTTGTTGACAACGGCAGCACGGATGCGACCGCTGCAATCGCTCAAGCCAAGGGCGCCCGTATTGTCGTTACGAGACAGAAAAACGTTGCTACGGCCAGAAACGCAGGTGCCCATGCCGCAACTGGAGATCTATTGGTCTTTGTCGATGCTGATACTCACTGGCCAATCGGTGTGCTCACCCGAATACTGAATGTCATGCAGAACGATTGCTGCGTGGGAGGCGCCGTGGCCACGGCGTATCATCCGAAGCGTATGGTGATTCGATTGTACCTTGAAGTCTGGCGGCAACTTGGCAAACTATTCGACATGGCGCAGGGCGCCACGCAGTTTTGTACGGCACAAGCATTTGCACACATTGGCGGATACGATGACGCTGTGTTTATGGGCGAGGACGTCGACTTTCATTCAAAGCTTCGGGGCCATTCAAAGGCAATCAACGGTGTCGTGTGCACCATTGAAGACGTGAAAGTCGTTCCTTCATGCCGCAAATTCGACTCGTGGCCTGTCTGGAAGACGTTGGTACTGACGAATCCCCTGACCTGCCTCTTGTTTTCGAGATGCAGGAGGCCATGGCGGGATTGGTACTCTAAACCGACTCGATAGCCGGCCAATAAAGCGGTGAACGTGCGAACTGGAAGTGGTTCGAAGACGAGCGGGGGAACTCGCCGGGAGCCGCCGATCAGGCGGATTGTGAAGTCGTCGTGTTTTGGCGGCGACCCTGTTACTGCAAACGTTAGGCTCGAAACAATGAACCGCTCACAGACACTCCTGATGGCATGTACGCTTGCACTGACGAACACATGGGTCGCGAGAGGTGCGGACGTAGCAGAACCCTTGCTCCGCGAACTTCCACCAGGTGTCGCTGTCGAAAGTTCAGTGGAAATCCCGGCAGCAGAAACAAAAGCGATTGGGCAAAAGCTCGGTGGAGAGATTCAGCTGCTGACGAATTCCGTCGTCCGTGTTCATGGTTGCTCCATTCAAGTGAACGCCATAACGGCGGTTGACGAAGCCAACGCCAAGGCCATTCATGCGGCGCTTGCGAAGATCAAGCCGTATCCCTTCTGCGCGCGAAAGGGGCACGCCGTCATCGAGTACGTCGGCAGGAACATCGACAACGCTCTGGCCATCAAGACGTCGTACGAGCTGGGTTTGCTCGCCAAGCCCGACGCCGTGCATTACCGAGTGACCGCGGAACTGGCTACCGTCGAGAAGGCGGACTACATGGCTTGCAACATGCTGTTCAATCAGTTTCTCAGATTACAAAGCGGTACGAACCAGAATGCCATTCAGCAGATCAACGATCTGTCGAAACGACTGACGTTTGGCAGCATGTTGGTGCTGAGGAATCCCTCGCTTGACGGAATATCTGGCAAGCACACGTTCGAGCCGCCTGCGGTAGGATCGGAAGTCAGCGAGGCCAGGATTGGCTATGCGTTTGGCGAAGTCATGACGCGGGCAAACGTCCCCTTCGTTACCGCCACGATGGAACTCACTGTCGACAATTCAGGTTTCCGGACAGCCGTCGCTGTGCCGCCGGCACAATTGACGGCGCCCACGCCATTCTGGCCGGCCGGTGATCCAACAGTCGCAGCGCTGGCACGACGAATCACCGCTGGCTAGTCAACCAACGGCGCCAAGGCGATGGCAATCCTCGAGTGGCTGTCGCCCG
>JBFWYF010000088.1:0-13348 GCA_050186685.1 Pirellulaceae bacterium | reverse complement strand
GGGACTGAACCGCACATGCGAGATCGTGACCGAACCCGACTTCTTCGAGTCGTAGACGAAGTAGCCTTGAGCGTACAGCGGCGTGTTCTCGCCAATGATCTTGACCGAGTTCTTGCTGGCCCCCACTGTCCCATCGCTGCCCAGGCCATAGAACACGGCACGCGTCACAACGGCGGGCTCGGTGGAATACTCCGGATCCCACGGCAAGCTCAGACGCGTCACATCGTCGATAATGCCCACCGTGAAATGGCGACGCGGTGCAGCGGCGTTCAACTCCGCAAAAACGGCCGCGACCATCCCCGGTGTGAACTCCTTTGACGATAATCCGTATCGTCCGCCCAGCACCATCGTACCGGCAAGCCGGCCCTCTTCGGCCAGGGCCGTCACGACGTCCTGATACAGCGGCTCGCCCAACGCTCCGGGCTCCTTCGTCCGGTCGAGTACCGCGATGTGGGTAACGGACTTCGGAATCGCCCGGACCAGCGCTCGGGCGTCCCACGGCCGGTACAACCGCACCTGCACCAGTCCGACCTTCTCGCCCCGCGCGTTCATCTCGGCGACAGCCTCGGCGGCGGCCCCCGCACCGGAGCCCATCATGATCAGGATGCGCTGGGCGTCCGGAGCCCCGTCATACTCGAACAACCGGTACTGCCGGCCGGTCCGTTGCGCCAAGCGATCCATAGCGGCTTGGACAATCTGGGGCACGGCGTCGTAGTACCGATTCGCCGCCTCGCGCGCCTGGAAAAAGACGTCGGGATTCTGAGCCGTTCCCCGCAGCACGGGCCGATCCGGATTCATCCCCCGCCGCCGATGTGCCTGCACCCAGGCATCGTCGATCATTGCCAGGATATCGTCCGTCCTCAACTGCTCGATCTTGTTCACTTCGTGCGACGTGCGAAAACCGTCGAAAAAGTGCAGGAACGGGATCCGCGACTCCAGCGTGGCGGCATGGGCAATCAACGCGAAATCGTGTGCCTCCTGCACGCTCGCCGAACACAGCATCGCCCAACCCGTGGCGCGGCACGCCATCACATCGCTCTGATCCCCAAAGATCGACAACGCATGAGTCGCCAGGGCCCGCGCGGAAACGTGAAAGACCGTCGACGTCAGCTCCCCCGCAATTTTGTACATGTTGGGGATCATCAGCAGCAGGCCTTGCGACGCCGTAAACGTCGTCGTCAGCGCCCCGGCCTGCAACGCACCATGCACCGCCCCCGCCGCTCCCGCCTCACTCTGCAACTCCACAACGTCCGGGACCGTGCCATACACGTTCTTACGTCCGACCGACGACCACGTATCGCAGAATTCCCCCATCGGGGACGCCGGCGTGATCGGGTAGATGGCAATAACTTCGCTCGTTCCATGCGCGATGAAAGCGGCCGCTTCGTTTCCATCGACCGTGACGAACCGCTGCTGCTCCGTCATGCACTCGCACTCCTGCGTGGCTCGGGATGAGGCGTGAAGGGCCGCTTAAAAGGCAACTCGAATGCCAATACGCATTACTTCTCGCCGCGCATCCAAAAGCCGCTCACTTCCGCACGGGTGAGCCAAGCCGGGACGCGATGGGCGAGCAACGGAAACGTGCGTTCGTGCACAATCGCAGCGCGCACGGCGCGCCAAGCCAATACGGATGAATCGTGCGATCGACGCACAGTTGCCGTCGACGCGACTGATGGCGGAGACGAGGGCAGCTGAACGGGAAGCGCGGAACGGAACCCTCCGCTCAAAATTTTCTTGTTCCGCAGACCCGATTCTCTTAAGCTGCTCCTTATTCCCGCCTGCACCGGTCCCGCCTGCCACGTACCCCGCGTAGATTCTCCATTCCCCCGGATGGCCCGCCATGGATCCTGCCAAAACGGCCCTTGCACGTCAGTTGAAGCACGAGAGCCCAATCGTCAGTTGCCGGTTCGACCGCGCAGCGCAGTACGTCTTTTTCGGCGATCAGGAATGCCGTCTGTGGCGGTGGGCCTGGAACACAGAGACCAAGGTCGAATTGCCGGGGCACGACAGCTGGTGCCGGGCCCTGGCCACCACTCCCGCCAACGACGTGCTGATCACCGGTGGATTCGACGGACGGCTGATCTGGTGGCCCGTGGCCACCGAACAACCGCAGCCGCTACGTCAGGTGCTGGATGCCCATCGAGGCTGGATTCGCGCGGCGGAAGTCAGTCCCGATGGCAAGCTGCTGGCGACCGCGGGCAACGACCGACTCGTCCGGCTGTGGAACATGGCGGACGGAGCGCTCGTGCAAGAGCTGCGCGGTCATGAATCGGACGTGTACAACGTCACGTTTCACCCCTCCGGCCAGGCGCTCGCCAGCTGCGATCTCAAATGCCATATCTGGCATTGGGACGTGGCCACGGGCAAAGCGGAACGCCAACTCCGAGCGGCGTCGCTGCACAAGTACGACGAGACATTCAAGGCCGACATTGGCGGCTGTCGAGGGCTCCGTTTCAATGCCGACGGCAGTCAACTCGCCGGCGGCGGCATGATGAACGTCACGAACGCGTTCGCCGGAGTGGGACAGCCGGCCGTCGTCGTGTTCGACTGGTCGAGCGGCAAAGAGGTAATCCAGCACGAAACCAAGGGCAAAGGAAACGGCGTCGTCTGGAACCTGGCCTTTCATCCCGATCATCTGTGGCTGGCGGTCGTCGGCGGTGGAGGAGGTGGCTTCGTCTACTTCTGGAAGCCCGGACAGAAAGAAGAGTTCGCCCAGTTTAAATTGCCCAACACGGGCCGCGACATGGACTTGGCCGCGGACCACACGCACCTCGCGGTCGCCCATTACGACAACCACGTCCGCGTCTACAAGCTGGGCTGACAGTGTGCCACGACGCTCCGTCGTCGTGATCCGGGATCACGACGACGGAGCGTCGTGGCACACTAGAGCTCGCCGACCAGCTGCTTCAGTTCGGCAAGCGACTCGCGGTTGATGCAGTAACAGACGCGCGGCCCGTCAATTTCGCCCTGTACGAGCCCCACGTCCTTGAGGATCTTGAGATGCTGTGAGACCGTGGACTGGGCGACGGGCAACTCATGCACGAGCTCGCCACAGATGCACGTTTCGCGCTGAGCGAGGATGCGAAGAATGCGCACACGCATCGGGTGGGCCACGCCCCAAGCGAGTGCCGCGAGCCGATCTTCCCGCCGGCGCGATGCCGCACCGATGGAATCCGGCGGCACCGTTTCGCACTTGCGGACTCTTGATCGGCTGGCCACTCGCGAATCCCCCATTGCCTCGACGAGATGCACCGGGATTCTACGACCGCATGCGGATCGCGTCGAGCGAACAATCCCTTCCAGCCAAGATGGCTCCGCGACGTCTGCGCTTCCTATCTCCCGCGTGTGGGACGGGAATAGCTGCCACGCAGACGACGCAGAGCTGACCGATCACGTCGAGCGTTTTCGGATGGGTGTCGTGCCTCCGGCTGGACGAACGCCAGTCGAGCGTCCGCGCTGCGTTGCCTGGGCGGGAATGTTCTGGTACCGCAGCGGCGCGGCACGTCGCGTCTGGCTGTCTGGCGCGGGCTGCGGCGGAGCCGTCTCCGGGGGAGCAGGCTTCGGCGTACCCGCGGCGGGTGACGGCGCTCCATGTGGAACCATGTCTCCCTCGTTCATCACTTCGCCACCCGATGCCCAGTCGTCGTGGCCTCCGCAGCTGCTGCAGCCGCCCGGCGACATGTCCATGCCGCAAGAACCACACGAACCGCAGCCGGAATACCGACCGCCCCACATCCCACAGAAGCTGCTGCACAGACAATCCCAGAACCGTGGGGGACAACACCGGGCGCCCACAAAGCCGCCCCAGTTGTCGCACGGATCGCATTCGTCCGGAGGATTGCTCAGCCATTCTCCCCAGTACACTTCGCCGCAGCCGGCACCGCACGTCAGGTTGTATTTCGTTGTCTGCCGCAATGCGCCATGGCACGCTCCCGTCGCGCAGCTGCCCGACGCGCAGCTCGCGACGCCACAGCTGCTGCACCCGCCGCCGTCCTCGGAACTGTCTAACAGCGGATCCAAGCCCGTCGCACATCCACCGCTCGGACAGTACAGACGGTCAAAACAACAACAACCTGTGGCGTGGAGACCCAACCATAACACGGCCACCCATAGGCCCCCTCGGCGGATCACGCCGTTGGCCCCGCTGCCGGAGCCGTTCGTCGTAACACGTAGGTCGTGGCCATTCCCGTCGTGCACCCAGCGCATATGAAATCCTCTTCCGATGAGGGCGCGTAATTGAGCCATTCCAGTCCGCAATCGTGACGGGATTGATTATCGGCCAGTAAAGTCCGCGGAATCGAGAAAATCGTACTAATCGATAAGCTTCGCCTGGATTCTGCTGGCTTCCGTATTTACCCCGGCGGCCATGTCATCCGCCGTCCGCCCAACACATGCACATGCAGATGATTCACCGTCTGACCAGCATCGGCGCCGCAATTGACCACCACGCGGAATCCCTGCGATAGGCCGAGCTGCGCAGCCACCTGCCGCGCGACGACGAGCAGATGGCCCGCCAGCGATTCCTCGGCCTCGGTGAGCTCGTTAAGCGATGGGATGTCCAGCTTGGGAATGACCAGCACATGGATCGGGGCCTGCGGTGTGATATCCCGAAAGGCCAGGCAGCGATCGTCTTCGTATACGATGTCGGCGGGAATTTCGCGGTCAATAATCCGTTTGAAGATGGTCTTCGACATGGAAGGCTCCTTGACTGGGAAAGCGGTAGCAAAGCCGTCACGAGGCGGTTCCGTGACAGTCCTCCACTCCGCAGGGAGGATGATAGCATCCGCAGGCAACAAGCTGGGAATTCCGTGCCGCACGGGGTAAAGCCAAGTACCGCTCGCTGTAATCAATGCCTCGTCAAAGTCGCATTCCCCCGCGACGCCCACGCGGTTACAAACATACCCCGCGCGGAGACCGGCGCAGATACACGCCACCAGTGCAGGCTCCGCGACCCGCAACGGCTCGCCGGTCAGAGGGCAGCGCAAGCGATTCAGGAATTCGGGGGCGAGCATCGTCGTACAAGATTGGATGGAGCTTTGCCGATATCCTTCCAGAACTCGACTCTGATCGGAGGATCTCATCGATGCGGCTTAAGCTAGCCGGCCTGGCAGTCTGCAGCGTTCTCTTGACTCATATCGTGGCAGCCGAAACCGTCGTCGAGAACGGCGTCACGTACCGCGTGACGCGACGCGTGGAAAAGACTCCGGTTGCGAACCTGCACCTGGAAGAGCATACCCAAACCGTGTATCGCACGGAGTCGGTCACGCAATTTCGCGAGCAGCAGCGGACCGTATGGGTCCCCGTGACGGAGTACCAGTACCAACCACGCTGGACGAGCCCTTGGAACTTGTTTGCGGCTTCGACTCCCTCGTACGAACTGCGGCCGGTCACGCGGTGGGAAATGCGTTCGGAAAAGATCCTGGTGCCGGTGACGACCCAGCGCGTGGTTCCGGAACAGGCCGTCGTTCAGGTGCCGGTTCGCAAACTGGGATTCGTGGACCGGGAGATTGTTGAAAAGATCGCTGTCAACACATCGGCTGGCCAATCGCTGACGACGGTGGCGAGCTCGTCACAGATCTTGGCTCCGGCTCAGATCGCGGACCGCTCGCAGCGCCCCCGCGTTACGGATCTCATCCCGCTACGGCGCTAACCCTGCGTGGGCGCACCACGTTCATCGCCCATTTCGCCAGAAAGGGTGCCCGCCTTGGCCGGCTCACATGACTGACCGCGCTGGGTTCATCCAGTCCCCTCTCCCGGTACTCCGAGAGAGGGCTAGGGTGAGCCTAGAACAGTTCGCGGATGGGTTCGCCGTATTCGACGATGCGGGTGGGGCGCCCTTTTTCGTCGATGTAAGTGGCATCGACGGGCACACCCATGTGCCGGTAGATCGTGGCGGCGATGTCACCGGGCGTGACCGGGCGTTCCTTGATCTGGCCGCCGTCCCGCTCGCTGGCGCCGATCACCTGGCCGTGTCGCAGTCCGCCCCCGGCCAGCAGCATGGACATGACGACCGGCCAGTGGTTGCGGCCGTCCACGCTATCCTGTGTGCCCATATTCGGAGTCCGTCCAAATTCACCCATGGCGATCACCAGGGTTTCGTCGAGCAATCCGTGCTCCTCGAGGTCCGAGACCAGCGTCGTCGACAGGTGGTCGAACAGCGGGAGTAGCGGGCCGAGCCCGTTCTTGATGCCGCCGTACGGTGGAATGTTGTCGCCGTGGGTATCCCACGTGCCGGACGCCGTGTGATAACTCAGATCGAGGGTAATGAAAGACACACCGGCCTGCACGAGCCGCCGAGCGAGCAAAGCTTGTTGACACCACAAATGCTTTCCGTAACGGTCCTGGTAGAGCTGCGGTTCCCGGCTGATGTCAAACGCCTCCTGTGCTCGTTTGCCGAGCACCATGTCGACGGCTTGCTGAGAGTAGGAGTCCAGGGCCTCCATGGATCCGTTCAGATCGAGATCCGCGCGCAGCCGGTCGAACTGTTGCAGCAGGTCGCGGCGATTTTGGATCCGATCCGCGGACAGGCCTGTCGGCAAGTTGAACAAGGCTCCGCCGCGGACTTCGCCGGTGTCGACGCCGACATTGGTGTAGACGGGCAGCCGCGCGGCCTGCTGCGCGATGAACGGATCGTATTGCTTGCCCAGATAGCCCGCGAACGCAATGTGGGACCGGGAAGTCATAAACGCCACATAAGGTGGCATGCCGGGCTGGTTGGCGCCATGGAACTTGGCCACTACGGAGCCGATCGACGGATACATCTCGGCCTTGGGATTGGTCCGCCCTTCCGCCGCGAGATTGGCCGTCTGGAACACCTTGTTGGGTTCGTGATTGCTGTGTCGGGCGTCGACGCTGCGAATGATGGTGAATTTGTCGAGCATGGCCGCCTGCTTGGGCAGGTGCTCGATGATCTGCACGCCGGGCAACTTGGTCTGGGTGACGCCAAACGGGCCGCGATTCTCGTAGGGCCGATCCGGCTTGGGATCCCACGTGTCGATGTGGCTGGGACCCCCGGCCATCCACAGCAGGATCACGGACTTGTGACCGGGCAGGGGCTTGCCGGCCGCCGCCGCCTCGGCGCGTGCTCGCAGCAATTCAGGGAGCGTCAGTCCGGCCAGACCTGCGAAGCTGGCCTTCAACATGCCGCGACGCGAGGTCAGCCGCAAGCCTTCTCGCTCGCGGCCGTGCAACGAAGTAAATGCGTGCGTGTGTGCGTGGGAACGATCGAACGGTAACGACATGTCGCTCTCCCTGAACCCAGGTTTAGTCCGCATCGTCAGCCGGCAACCGACGTTCCGGCGGTCTCAGTCTACATGATCGGCACTCCCATGTCCGCGCGGTTCCGAGAATTCGGGGGATCTGGTTCAGGTTCCATTCCGCTGGGCGGCACAATTCGTGAGTCAGCGAGTTGAGAGACATCATGCGGCTCTAGGGCAAAACCAGCCGGCCGGCTCGCCGCTCCCAAATTCGCTCGCCCGGACCAGGAGAGAGCAGGCCGCGGCCTGCGAATTTCCAGGCAGAACGCCCGGTTTTCACAAGTATTCCATGGTGCGTATCGTCCTGGACCCGTTGCTCGTGGCCTTCGTGCTAGCGGTCCCAGGGCGCCCGGTGACGGGAAAGGCCGTGACGGAGGACGCGTTGGACGAGGAGGAGGACGACGGCGAAGATGCAGGCAGTAAGTTCCTAGGGCCTCAACGTTTGAAGCTGATTGTCGGCGTGCACCCGCCCGTGCGGAAGCTGACATTCCGCTACTACTTTGAGAAGTTTGGCGCAGTCGAGTTTGCGGGGGCTCCCTAGCCCCTTTCGCCAGAAAGGGGCCAATCGGCGGACCCTGGTCTGTCAAGCGCCGCCGTTCACCGGGCCGCGGCGAACGATGCTGGCTTTTTTTCCGACACGCGCGGCCCCCGGCTCGGCGCGGAAAGCTGGTTGGCCCGCGGAAGGGTTTCACGCGGAGGAGCGGAGTCACTGGTACATGAGATGGAGCGCCGTGACAAACCGTCCCGTTCGATCCTTCGTGCTCCTCGTGTCCATCGCGGTAATCCACTCTTGCGCTCTCTTGTGTTGCAGGTTCCTACGCCTCTCCGCCCCTCAGCGCTTCCGTGTGAGACAATCTTCTCGGGGGCGAGCGCGGCGTTGGCCGTCGGCGGTGCAACTCATCGTTTCGCGTGGTTTGCGGACTGTAAGTGCGTGGGTTCCCCCCCGTTTGGATAGGGGGAACGCTTGCGAATACTTGCCCTCTCACGTACTGTAACGAGTTCGCATATTTTGATCGCTCAGCCGGGTGCATGGGGCTGGCGTCGAAGTGGCGACGCGATAAGTCATTTTGTCGTACAGCGGAGTAAGTAATGGAACGAAACAATTCGGGGTCGTTTCAGGGAGGTGGACGGTTCAGCCCCTTGGCAATCGTAGGAATCGGCTGTCGCTTTCCGGGCGGTGCGAACGACGTCGAAACGTTTTGGGGCATGTTGGAGGCTGGTCGCAGTGGCATTCGCGAGACTCCGGAGGATCGCTGGGACAAAGGACGCTACTACAATTCGGATCCGTCAATTCCCGGAGTGGTGATCTCCAAGTGGGGCGGATTCGTCGACAATATCGACAAGTTTGATGCGCGGTTCTGGGGGCTGTCGCCGCGCGAGGCGATGCGTATGGATCCTCAGCAGCGCCTGCTGCTTGAGGTGGCGTGGGAGGCGTTAGAGGACGCCGGCACGCCTCCGGAGACGATCCGTGGTTCGCGGACCGGGGTGTTTGTCGGGATAGCCAGCAACGACTATTCCTGGCTGCAGATGCCGTACCACGAGGAAGTGGACGCCTACACGAACAGCGGCAACACAGGCAGCATCGCGTCGAATCGCATTTCATATCTGCTGGACCTGAAGGGGCCCAGTTCGTCGGTCGATACCGCGTGTTCGTCGGCGTTGGTGGCAGTGTGGGCGGCTTGCCACAGCATCTGGTCGGGCAACTGCGAAGCGGCGATCGCCGGCGGCGTCAATGTGTTGCTGGTCCCGCATGCATCGATCGGTTTCAGCCGAGCTTCCATGCTGTCGCCGAGCGGCCAGTGTTTTGCGTTTGATGCGCGGGCCAACGGCTACGTGCGGGCGGAGGGGGCGGGGGCTGTCTTCGTCAAGCCGTTGGACCGGGCCTTGGCCGATGGCGACCACATTTATGCCACGATCCGGTCGGCGGTGTGCAATCAGGACGGTCATACGTCGTCAATGACGGTGCCCGGAGTGGAGGGGCAGTCGGCGATGCTGCGGCAGGCGTACGCGGAGGCTGGCGTGACACCCGGCCGCGTCGTCTATATGGAAGCGCACGGAACGGGCACTCCGGTTGGGGACCCGATTGAGGCCCGGGCACTGGGTAATGTGCTGCGAGAGGGGCGGCCGCGCGGCAGCAAGTGCCTGATTGGATCCGTGAAAACGAACATCGGGCATCTGGAAGCGGGGTCCGGTCTGCCGGGTTTAATCAAAGCCGCGCTGGTGTTGCACAAGCGCGTCGTGCCGCCCAGTCGCAATTTCGAGCAGCCCAATCCGAATATTCCCTTTGCCGAGTTGGGTTTGAAGGTCGCCGATCAGCTGCAGCCATTGCCGGTGGAACCGGGACAGCTGCCGCTGGCGGGTGTCAATTCGTTCGGCTTCGGAGGCACCAATGCGCACGTCGTACTCGAAGCCGCACCTGCGGTGATTTCGCCGTCGGTCGCGCCGGCCGAGCGTGCGGATCGACCGTATTTGTTGACCGTCTCGGCTCGCGACGACGTGGCGCTCCGCGAGTCGGTCGAGCGGTTCCGCAGCTTTCTGGACGTGCAGGCACCGGTGCTGGACGCCTTTTGCTATTCGGCCGGCGCACGTCGCGAAGCGCATCCGCAGCGGCTGGCCTTCGTCGGCCGGACGGCCGACGAATTGAGCGAGTCGATGCGACGGTGGTTGCAGGATCCGGCGCAGGCGGACTCCGTGGTGGCGGGACGAGTTCGTGGCGAGGCACCTCCGGTGGTGTTCGTGTTCACGGGGCAGGGGGCGCAGTGGTGGGGAATGGGGCGCGAGTTGCTCGTGCGCGAGCCGGTGTTCCGCCG
Source organism: Pirellulaceae bacterium (assembly GCA_050186685.1). Lineage (GTDB taxonomy): Bacteria > Planctomycetota > Planctomycetia > Pirellulales > Pirellulaceae > CAZFLF01. The sequence continues at coordinate 3,282 of JBFWYF010000088.1, read as the reverse complement.
GACGCTCGAGCAAATCGACTCTCTGTTTCAGCCGCTGGCCGGCTGGTCGATCATCCAGGAGCTGACGCGGGGCGAGCAGGATTCGCGCATCGACCATACGAACATCGCTCAGCCGGCGATCTTCGGATTGCAGGTCGCTTTGGCGGAGCTCTGGAAATCCTGGGGCATTCAACCCAGCCGCGTGATCGGACACAGTGTCGGAGAAGTCGCGGCGGCCTATTGTGCTGGCATTTATACGCTGAACGACGCCGTCCGAGTCATCTATCACCGCAGCCGCCTGCAGAACATGACGGGGGGGCATGGCCGGATGGTGGCCGTGGGCATCACGGCGGCCGAGGCGCGACAACGCATCGGAGCCGAGGGCGAGCGGGTCCACATCGCCGTGTTCAACAGTCCCAACCTGGTGACGCTGGCCGGCGACACCGAACCCCTGGAAGGCATTGTCGCGCAGCTCGAAGCGGAGGGGAAGTTCGTCCGCTGGCTACGCATCAATTACGCGTTTCATACCCACCAGATGGAGCCCATTTGCGAGGAGTTGCTGGGGGTGCTGGCCGACATCCAGCCGCGCCCGTCGCAGATCCCGTACGTCTCGACAGTGACGGCCGGCGAGTTGGCGGGCGAGCAGCTCGACGCGCTGTACTGGTGGCGGAACGTGCGTCAGCCGGTGTTGTTTGGCCCTGCCATCGCCAACATGCTGCAAGGAGAAGATGTCACCTTCCTGGAACTGGGGCCCCACCCGGCGCTGGCCAGCTCATTGAATGAGTACGTGGCGGCGCAGGGGCGGAGCGGTCGCGTATTTCACTCGCTGAAACGGCACACCGACGAATCGCGTGAGATGCTCGTCAATGCGGCCCGACTGCACGTCAGCGGTACGCGGCTCGACTGGTGCGCGATCTGCCAGAACGACGGCCAATGGTTGCGGCTGCCGCCGTATCCCTGGAATCGGGAACGGTACTGGCTCGAATCCAAGGACTCGTGGCGCGACCGCGCCGCGCCCCTGGACCACCCGCTGCTTGGCCTGCGTGTTTCGGCGCCCTTGCCCACCTGGCGGCTGAAGCTGCATCCGGGGCGGCTGCCTTATCTCCGCGATCATCGCTTCTGGGACAGCATCGTGTTTCCCGGCGCCGGCTATGCCGAAATGGGCATCGCGCTGGCCCGGTTGCTGTTCCCGGATGAACCCCACGTCGTCGAGGACCTGGAAATCAAGAAGGCGATGTTCATTGGAGACGAGCAACTGGTCCAGGTCCAGGTCGTGTTCGATCCGAGCGAGAAGTCCTTCTCTGTCTACAGCCAGGTTGCGGATAAAGACGAATGGGATCTGCACGCGCAGGGCAAACTCACGCGCGTACCGGCCGCCGTCTCCGCGACGACGGATCTCGCTGCACTGCAGGCTCGGCTGCCCGATCACTTCGACCATGACCGGTACTATGGCGAGTTTGCCGCGGCCGGATACCAGTTTGGTCCGAATTTTCAGCACCTGCAGCACGTCTGGCGGCAGCAGGGTGAGGCACTGGCCGAGATCGTCGTTCCCGAGGAAGTGGCCGAGACGGTCGATCAGTACCACTTCCACCCAGCTGTGCTCGACGCGTGTTTCCATATTTTCAAGGGAGTGCAGGTCGTACCGGCGGACGCGGTGCCGACGGACTATTTCTATCTGCCCCATTCGATTCGCCGCGTCCGCCTGTACGTCGATAAGCCGCCCACGCATCTCTGGGCCCACGCTTACCTGACACAGGATGACGGGCATTCGCTGGTATCGGACATCGCCGTCTACGACAGCCAGGGCCGGCTCGTCGCCGACATCCTGGGATTCCGTGCGGATCACGTCGAGCAGAAGCGGTCGGCGGACGATGTCGAGCAGAGCTGTTACCAGTTCCGGTGGGAGCCACGACGTCTGAAGGGACTCGGTATCGAGAAACCCTTTTCGTTCGCGAGCAACGCCGAAGTGGTGGCCGATGTGCGGGCCCGTACGCCGGAGGTGCGCCGGGCGCGCGGTCTGGACAGTTACACGGGCCAGTTCATTCCGCGTATCGAGGCCATTGCGGGTCAGTACACCCAGAATGCGTGGCTGGATCTGGGGTGGGACCCGGCGGTGGGTGAGCAATGCCACCTGGCCGACTTGCTCGTGCAGCTGCACATCCTGGACACGTACGAGCGATTGGCGCGGTCGCATTTGACGGCGCTCGCGCAGCACGGAATTCTGCGGTCCGTGGGCCCGGACGCCTGGGAAGTGGTGCGGCGGCTCGAGCGGCGCGACCCTGCCCCCGAGCTCGAACAGTTGCGGTCCGAGTTCCCTCGGTTCGCGACGGAGGCGGACTTGCATGCCCGCACCGGGCCCGAACTGGCCGCGGTAATGACCGGAGCGACAGATCCGGTGCGGCTGCTGTTTCCGGACGGATCCGGTGAGTTGCTCAAGCACTTCTATCAGGAAGGAATGGACTTCCCTGCCCTGTATGACCTGATGACTGCTGCGGTGCAGCGGGCGATTCAAGGCCGATCGCCTCGCCGGGCGCTGCGCGTGCTGGAGGTCGGAGCCGGCACCGGCGCGCTGACTCATGCCCTGTTGCCGGCTTTCCCGCCCGACGTAACCGAGTACCGCTTCACGGACGTCAGCCCCGTGCTGGTTTCGGCGGCGAAGGGTCAGCTGGAAGGTTTTCCGTTCGTCGAATTTCAGAGCTGGGATCTCGAAAAGGAGCCCGCCAGTCAATCCGTACCGGTCCAGGGATTTGACTTGATCCTCGCCTCGGACGTCCTTCATGCGACAGCCGATCTGCGCGAGACCTTGAAGCATTTGCGGCAATGCCTGGCTGTCGGCGGACGGTTGATGTTCCTGGAACTGACGTCACGGCGCCCGGCCTGGAACAACATCTTTGGCTTGTTGAGCGGCTGGTGGCGTTTCCAGGACGATCTCCGCAAGGATGCGCCGATTCTGTCCCGCGAGCAGTGGCACGCGTTGCTTGCCGAATGTGGATTCGAGGATGTCACTTCGTTCGCAACCGCCTGCGGGAGCGAGCACGTGGAGCAGGAGGTATTTCTGGCTTCGGTCGGGGCAACGCCCGCGGCGGCAGGTCCGGCCGGGGCTCCCACCGGCGCGTCCGCGCTCGGGGAAGCCGCCAGGGTGGCATCGTCAGAGCCTGCGCCGGCGGGCCGCGGCGGTTTTGTGCTGTTGGCGGATCAAGGCGGGCGCATGCAGGCGCTGGCAGAGCGGCTGCGAGCGCGGGGTTATGAAGCCGGGTGCGTGGCGGCGGCCGACGATTATCGGCAGGTTGACGAACGGACGTA
>JBFWYF010000087.1:0-13378 GCA_050186685.1 Pirellulaceae bacterium | reverse complement strand
TGGCACTGGCTCTGCCAGTGCGCCCTGTGTGGCACTGGCTCTGCCAGTGTGTCCTGTGTGGCACTGGCTCTGCCAGTGCGCCCCCTCGCGCTGGGTCAACTACTTCCCAGCCGAATATTCTGGCAGTCCCACAGCCACACATTCATAAAGCTGAGGCGCTGGTCCTGGCAGAGGCGATGCCAAAGCTTGGCCTATGGAGTCAGCGACGCGCGTCGCGATCAAACGCTCCCCACGGAATGCCGTGTAGGAAGGGCAGTTCGGGAAATTGCTGCTTGGGAGGTGTCAATAGGTAATACCGAGCACTCGACCAAATCCAGTCCGTCGCGCGTTCGCATAATCCTCGCTTGCAAGGATTGTTGTGGATGTAGTTGAGCGATGCTTCTACCGCCTCGGGTGAATAGATGTTGCGATCGCATCCAGGTCCCTCCTGCCAGAATCGAAAACAGATCTTGCCTGGCCGCTCCTGAACCGTGAGTCGGTTCAACAGCGGACTGCGATTGGCAATCAGAATCTCCTTGATCTGCTTGGAAAACGGCTGCTTAACTCGGGCCAAAAATCGGCCGATGTCAGGTTCCGGCAATGTCGGATAAACCAGCAAGTGAACGTGCTCGGGCATGTAGACAAATCCAACCAGTTCAAACGCCGCCTCCGCAATCGCGTCATTGATAGAGCGGGATAGCCGGGTTCGCCAATCGTCGTTCGTTAACAACGGCCTTCGTCGATAGCAGGTAAACGTCAACTCGTGAAAGTCTCCCGGCTCATGGTAGTGCTTAATCAGCTTTCGATTGGCGAAGGCCTTAGACATGCCTCCAGCGTAACAGACGAATACCACCACTAATAGTGGGGCCATTGTAGAGGGGTACGATGATCTAGCCTTCACCCTGTGTGGCACTGGCTACGCCAGTGCGCCCCCTCGCGCCGGGCCAACTACTCCGGCCCCAGGACACTGGCAGAGCCAGTGCCACACACTGGCAACGCCTGGGACGGTGTGGCACTGGCTACGCCAGTGCGCCCCCTCGCGCCGGGCCAACTACTCCGGCCCCAGGACACTGGCAGAGCCAGTGCCACACACTGGCAACGCCTGAGACGGTGTGGCACTGGCTACGCCAGTGCGCCCCCTCGCGCCGGGCCAACTACTCCAACCCCAGGACACTGGCAGAGCCAGTGCCACACGCTGGCCCCCTTGCTTCGCGCCTCAAGGCGCGCCAGAGTTCGAATGTGGAAGAAAGCACACACACGGGAGGCCGCGCAAGCCACGATCGGATCCCCGCACTGCCCACGCCGAACTCCCTGCTCCGCCCACGTGCCGCCGAACTCTCGTCGCCCAAGTCAGGCAAGCAGAGCCTTGTGCTGCTGGATATGACACGACAAATGACAAGGACCGATTACCACAGGACGCCCACCTCATGACGATGAACCACCCAGCGACCATCTGTAAGCCCGGCGAAGGCCGACGCATTGGCATTGTCGGCGACGTGTACCGCTTTCTCGCGACAGGAAAAGACACGGGGGGGAAGTACGCCACATTCGAGGCAATCGTGCCTCCAGGCAGCGGTCCGCCGCCGCACATCCATACCAGAGAAGAAGAGTCGTTTCTCGTCCTCGAAGGCGAGATGACCTTCCAACTCGGCGAAGACCGCCTGTTCGCTGCCGAAGGTACGTTCTTGAACATGCCGGTCGGCAGCCTGCACTGCTTCAAAAATGAAACCGACAAGACCGCACGGCTGCTGATCTCCGTGGCACCAGCCGGATTGGAAGAGATGTTCTTCGAGGTTGGGAATCCGCTCACCGCCAACGCCGAAACCGCTCCACCGCCGAGTCAGGCCGACATCGAGAAACTGCTCGAAGCGGCTCCGCGCTACGGCATCCAGATCAAATTGCCGCCTCATGCCTGACGCAATCGGCTGAACGGCACTCCATGTCGCCCGTCATGGTTCCCTGCTCCTCTTAAGCAGCTCCTTCACCGCACGGCCGAGTGGGCTACGCTGCGGAGGCTTTATGGACGAATCGGCTGATTCCCAGTTGGCGTGGATGTACTCGTTTTACGAAGGCGTCTTCCGAAAGGGGCCGGGCAGTGAAGCATCCACTCTCAAGGCGCTTTCCATGCTCGATGCCCTGCCACCGAATCCTCGCATCGTCGATTTCGGCTGCGGCTCCGGCGTAGCATCGCTGATCCTGGCCAAGTCGATGGATGGCACTGTGACGGCGGTGGACACTCACCAACCGTTTCTCGATGAACTGCAAGCTATCGTAGCCCGTCAGGGGCTGACGGGTCGTGTCTCGACCGTCCGAGCGGACATGGCCCATCCTCCATTTCCCGATCACTCGTTCGATCTGATCTGGTCGGAGGGAGCCATCTACAACATAGGATTTGAGGACGGGCTGAGGCGATGGCGACGGCTGTTGGCTACGGGCGGGTATTTTGCCGTGACCGAGGTTACTTGGCTCACGCCCAACCCCCTGCCGAAAGCCGTGAAGTTCTGGCAAACCGAATACCCAGCGATGGCCACCATCGACGACAATCTAGGGAAGGTTCGCTCCGCAGGCTTCACGGCGGTTGGGCATTTCGTCCTGCCCGCTCGCGACTGGGAGAACTACTACGGTCCTCTGGAGGAGCACCTTGCCGCCTTTCGGTCCCGGCATTCCACGAGCAAAGAAGCCCAATCGTTGGCCGACAATGTGCGACACGAGATCGACGTGTGGCGTGAGTGCGGAAGCAGTTACGGGTACGTTTTCTACCTCGGCAAGGCCAATTGACCGAATTGGCCCTGGGGCACGACAGGCGACAGTGGTCAGAAGGTCCAGCGGCGGGGTTTACCTTGCGGTGGGATGAGGACGATGTCGTCAAAGTCAACGGAAGTGGATCCCGAGGGGAGGTAGAGCCGGAGGATGCCGGTCTTTTCCTTGACGGGCAGTTCGAGGCTTACCGTCTCCCACACGGATTCGCCGGCGACCCGGTAGGGGACGGAGAGCGTCTCAGCGCCGCCCGCCGGGCCAAGCAGGGCGACTTTTCCTTCGCCAGCCTGCGGCGCCCGCACACGGAATGAGAAGCGGGCCGTACCGGCGGTCAGTCCGGCGCTGACGCCGAGAAAGGAATTTGCTCCCTTGGACTGGACGGTGAGGACACTGTCGCGGACGGAGGCCGTCCCGGCCCGGTTTTTCCATCCGCCGGGAAGGTCGTCCGGTGCGGATGGATTCTTTCTGGGGACGGCCTTGGCGACCGGCGTCGCCGTGTCGAAACCCGGATTGAACTTCGGGATGACGGCTTCGTGGTCCGCCAGGTAGCGCTGCAGCAGGTCGTTGAGCTGGGAGGCGATCTCGGGACGCTCTGTTGCGAGGTTGTTTTGTTCGCCGGGATCCTGGGCGAGGTCGTAGAGTTCGAGTTCGTCGGAGCCGTCAACGGCCCGCGCGTAGAAGCGGATAAGCTTGAGGTCACCCTCGCGGATGTAGGAACCGGCGTAGAAGCCGTCCATGACCGAGTCGCGCGGGGCGTTGCCGTGCGGGAAGTGGCAGAAAATCCGCTTGCGCGGAGAGGCTCCACCCTGGAGCGCGTCTGCTTGGTCAAAACCGTCCAGCTTCTGGCCTGCCTTGGATGACGCGCCGCAGACGTTGAGCAAGGTCGGGTAGATGTCGGTGGACTGCATGAGAAAGTCGGCAGTCGTGCCGGCCTTCACCTTGCCGGGCCAGACGACGATGGCGGGCTCGCGGGTACCGCCCTCATAGAGTGACGCCTTGCCACTGCGGTAGGGCAGGTTGCTGGTGGCAGGAATCTCAGCGTAGCCCTCGGGGTCGGTACTCTTGGGCGGGTAAGCGTAGCCGCCGTTGTCGGACCAGAACACGACGAGCGTGTTGTCGGCTTCTCCGGACTCGTCGAGGTGGCGCAGGAGGCGGCCCACGGCGTCGTCCATGCTCTTCACCATCGCGGCGTAGAGCGGATTCTTTTGTGAATGGGAGGGGTCGGTCTTATTCTGGAATTGCTCGATGTAATCCGCGCGTGCGTTCCACGGGGAGTGGACGGAGAACAGCCAGAAGTTCACGAAGAAGGGCCGGCCCTTGCTGGCACGGATGAACTTGCCCGCCTCGTCGGCCATGCGCTCATCCACGTGGCGGCCCGTCTCGTCCTTGATCGAGGGGTCCTGAATGAACTTCCAGGGCGCGAGGTATCCTCCTCCACCGCCGGGACCGGGCGCCCGCGGGGTGTGGGGCCAGTCCACGTCGAAGCCCTGGTCTCGCGGCTCGTAAGCGTCACCCGCAGCCAGGTTGTGCCCGAGGTGCCACTTTCCAAAATGGCCAGTGGCATAGCCCGCGCCCTTCAGCGCCTCGGCAAGGGTGTAGTAATCAGGCTTCAGGCGCGTGACCGAGTTCGCCACATGGACGCGCGAGTTGGCCGATAGCAAGAGCTTTTCGAGCTGCACTTTTGGGAGGTGGCAGGCCGGGGCGGTGATGCCGGTGCGCGCCGGGTGCTGCCCGACCATAATGCTGGAGCGCGTGGGGGAGCAGAGCGGGCTGGCCGCGTAGGCGTTGGTCAGCCGCACACCCCGCGAAGCGAGGCGGTCGAGGTTCGGCGTCTCGTAGTAGGCGCTGCCAAAACAGCCCAAATCGCGGACGCCGAGGTCATCGGCGAGGATCAGCACGACGTTGGGTCGCTTGGTTTCCGCTGCCTGCGAGCTCAGCGGCGCGAGCACCAGGGCGGTGAGGAATGAGAGGGCGAACTTCATTTTCTGGTCCTCTGGTTTACCGTGCGAGCCACTCGAACTACCCGATGAACAACCTACGCGGAGTCTCAGCTTCGGGCGATCTTGTCCGCGGTCAGGGCTGTGCGATCCACTCCAGCGGTTCGGCGGCAGTCAGCCAGAGGGGCGGAAGCGTCAGCAACCATCCGCCGATATGACGTGCAAGATACCGCCGGCTGCAACGGTCACACCTTCTATCATTTAACTCACGGTCATCCCGCGTCCAAGTCACAATTTTTTCCTCCCTCGCTTCTTGCCCGGCGAGGCCACTGGACGGACAGGTTCCCGACCAAAGAAATAGTCGGGGTAGCCCCAGTTCAACTGCTTCCCCTGGGATTTGTCGGTGATCGCGGCGACTTCCGCAGTCAGCCGGCGCAGATTGTCCGAATCGAGCAAAGGGTCGGAGGTTTCCTTTCGCCACGATACCAGGGACTGGCTCAGTTCGCTCAGAATCGCGGCATATTCCGGCAAGTCCGCCAAGTTGCGGAATTCGTGCGGGTCGGCTTGCAGGTCATACAGTTCGAATCGCGGCGGCCGACGCATGAGGGCATAGGCCGCGCTCACGTCGGGGCCCGCCCCCTTGATTTCGGTCGCAAGATCGAGACCGCCCGGGATCGCGCGGGCTTTCGCTTCTTTCGTGAGTTTCCCGAGCGTGACATCAAAGTCAGGATGTACCGTTCCGGGGAGCAGGTTCTCGATCAGCTTGAATCGCTCCGTTCGCACGGAGCGCTGTGGAAAGTAGTTCGCCGTGCCGCCGTGTGTGTGATATTCCGCAAAGAGACGCGCGCGCCAGTCGGCCGCAGCGGCGGAGTTGTCAAACAGCGGTTGCAGTGGCCGGCCAGGGAGGACCGGCACAGGTTCAGCGGCCGCCACCGCCAGTAACGTGGGCATCAGGTCAATCGTGGATACGAGTTCTTCTCGCACCTGCGGCTTGACGTGGTCAGGCCATCGCAGAATCAGCGGAATGCGCAGGCCTCCTTCGTAACATGTTCGTTTGCCTCGCAACATGTCGGCGCCGTGATCCCCCATGTATATGACCAGGGTGTTGTCCGCCTTGCCGCTACGATCGAGCACCGCGAGAAGTTCTCCCACACAGGCATCGAGCCGGCCCAGAGAGTTGTAGTAATCCGCCACCATCTCGCGCATCCCGGGCGGATCCATGCCCAGGTAGGGCATCGCTCGGACCTCCACGCCGGTGTGAGGCAACTCCGGCAAACCATCCACCTGCCGCAACCAGGGATCGTGCGCGTCGGGGTAGTTGACGCTGAGAAAGAAAGGCGCGTTCGACGCCGAGATGAAGGTCTCGGCGTGTTGCGAGTAGTCGCTCAGACGCCTTCGGGCGAAGTTTGCGCCGGGGATCTCGCGAAAGTCGAAGGGGAAGGCCGATTCGGGGTTGATGTGCAGTTTCCCGATGATGCCCGTGCGATAACCGGCCGCTTTGAGGCTGCGAGGCATGTTCGGCGTGTCATCGCGATACAGGCGGAAGCCCCACGTCGCGAGACCGATCTGCCCGTGCTGGTGCGGATAAAGCCCCGTCAGCAAACTCGCCCGCGACTGGCTGCACCCTGCCTGCGGCACAAAGGCGCGGTTGAAACGGATTCCCTCGCTCGCGAGACGGTCAAGATGCGGCGTGCGGGCATAAGGGTCGCCATAGCACCCGAGTTCCGGACCGTTGTCCTCGGAGACGATAAGGAGGATATTCGGCTGCGATGCGTGAAGTAACGCCGCCGGCAGACTGAAGGCACAGAGAAGACAGCTGAGGAATCTCATGGCGCCTGGTTCTTCTTATGGATGCGTCACATCCGTTGGCTGGTAGTCGCTTCCCGGCGTGGCGAACGACTTGCCCTTGACCACAGATGCATTTCGTTCGCCAAGGCCCGGTGCGCCGCGAGGGCCGTCCGAATGAACGTCGCTTTCATTGGTCCTTCCTCTTGGCCTTTCTCGAGGTCGATTCCAGCTTCACCGGCCTCACCCGCCGGGTGAGTAATCGATCGAGCTGGGTGCTCAGCGTGGTTCGGAGCGCTGAAGCCTCGGCCCGCGCGGCGATGTTTCGAGACTCAATCAGATAGGGAGGCCGGGATTGTACGCTGGCGGCATCGGTGTAGTCATAAAGTTCCTCGGACAGGAGCTTCTTCGACTTCCATTCGACCCAGCGGGTGTAGCGATGCGATTCCGTTCGGATGGAGTGGCCCATGACCTCGGGGTTGCCGGACCGGAAGGGGCGCGAGAACTGGCTCAAGACCATGTCGCGGCCTCGGGCGGAGGCATTCTCGAGTACGGGCACGAGGCTCCGGCCATCGAGAAGATCGGTCGGCTCCAGTTCCGCGAGCGCGGCGAGCGTGGGGTAGAGGTCCACGTATTCGACCAGTGCCTGCGTGGGCCCCGCTTTCATGCCCGGGACGCGAACGAGGAGTGGTACGCGGGTATCGAGCTCGAAGTTGGTGTCCTTACACCAGTGATCCGCTTCGCCGAGCGAATAACCATGATCACCGAGCAGGACAACGATGGTGTTCTTGTCGAGCCCCTGCGTGTGCAGTTCCCCGAGCACACGGCCGATTTGGGCATCCACGTAGCTGATACATGCGTAATACGCATGGCGCAGGTCGCGTGCCTGATCGGCCGTGACTCGCTCGTCCGCTGGTATGCCGCGATAACCCGCAAGTTCGAGGTGATCGGGATAAGCCGCCGCGGGCGCTTCGCTCGTGCGCGCGGGATTGCCGGACAATACGAAGCTCGCCGCGTCGTAGAGGTCCCAGTACTTCTTCGGTGCATTGAAGGGGAGATGCGGCTTGAAAAAGCCGACGGCGAGGAAGAACGGCTGCGCCCGTTGCTTCATTTCGGCGAGGGCCTCGCTGGCGAGGTTTGCCAGTTTGCCATCGGGATACGCGTCGTCGGGCACGTCGGACCTCTCGAAGGGCAGACCCTTGCCTTGGCCTCCATCCATGTCGCGCTGGTGGTAGTTACTCCAGCCCCGTTGCTTGAGTACCTCAGGCACCGACCACGAAACGGGATCAAGTTCTCGCTGGTCCCCGCTGAAAACCTTGCCCATCGCCTGTGCGTGCCAGCCATGGCTCTTGAAAAGTTGGGGCAGCGTGACGAGATCAGGGTGGACGTCGCGGAAACGATTGCGGTTGTGCCACACGCCCGTGTTGTCCGGAAGACGGCCCGTGAGGATGGATGCACGCGATGGCCCGCACACGGCCTGATGGCAGTACGCGCGCAGGAACACGCGCGCCGTGGCCGCGAACTGGTCGATATGAGGTGACTTCACCAGCCGGTCACCGTAGCAGCCTAGCGCTGGCCGCAGGTCGTCCACGAAGATCATGAGCACGTTCGGGCGAGAGGCTGCGGCGGCAGAATAGCCCGGAAGCAGGGCGAGGGTTGCAATAAGGATGGCGACGCGCATCATGGAGCGACTTTCTTCCTGTACTTTTTCGCCGGCTTCACGGATGGGTCGTAATCGGGATTGGGCAGCATGCGTTCCGCTCCCACGACCACACGCCACGCCTCCAGTTCCCGGCGGAGTTCCTCCACCTTTCCCGTTTCGGTAGCGGCGAGGTTCTTCGATTCCCTAAGGTCATCGGCGAGATTGTAGAGTTCAATCCCTTCCGGATCGAACGTCTCGATGAGCTTCCACGAGCCTTTGCGAACGACGCTGCTGGGCACGCTCGAAGGGTGCTCGTTGTAATGCGGATAGTGCCAGAAGAGCGACCGATCGCCAATCCCGCCGCCGCCACGCAGCAGCGGTTGAAGGCTCACACCATCTTGATGCTGATGCGGACGCGCGGGCAATCCGGCGGCGGCGAGGCAGGTCGGGTAGAGGTCGGTGCTCGTAACCGGTTCGCTTACCACGAGGCCAGGCCTGGTTACCCCGGGCCACTTTACGATCAGCGGCACGCGAATGCCCCCTTCGTAGTACGCTCCCTTGTTGGCCCGCAGCGGCGCGTTATTTGTGGCGTTGTAAAAGCCGCCATTGTCACTGGTGAACAGGATGACGGTGTTCTCTGAAATGTCCCGTTCCTGCAACGCGGCGAGGACGCGCCCCACACTCTCATCAATGCTCTCGATCATGGCCGCATACTCGGGCTTACCTTGACGGTGCGACTCGGGGATACGCTCGTATTTCGAGATTAATTCCTGCTTCGCCTGCAACGGTGTGTGGACGCCGTAATGCGGGAAGTAGAGAAAGAACGGCGTCTCGCGGCTGTTGCAGATGAACTTCACCGCCTCATCGGTGAGGCGGTCGGTGAGGTACTCGCCTTCTTCACCATCCGGCAACACGTTCCACGTCGCGCGCCGGCCCGTGGCGGGGATCTTCCAGTCGCCGGCGTAAGGAAAGAAGTAGCTGCCCGGCGCGCCATGCGCGTTCCCTCCAATGTTGATCTCAAATCCATGGTGCTCAGGCAGTGAAAACGGCTCGCTGCCGAGATGCCACTTGCCAATACTTGCGGTGCGATACCCACCTTCACGCAAGGCCTCGGCAAGCGTGAACTCCTCCACCGGCAACCCGCGAATGCATCGCCCTTCTCGCAGTTTCGCTTTGGGATCCCAGCGACCAGCCGGCAGCCAGTCCGTCAACAGCAGCCGCGCGGGGTACTTTCCGGTGAGCACCGCCGCTCGCGTTGGCGAACACACGGCACAAGCCGCGTAGGCATCGGTGAACCGCGCGCCCTCCGCCGCCAGTCGATCAATGTGCGGCGTGTGATAAAAGGTGCTTCCCTGACACCCCAGATCGCGCCAGCCGAGATCATCGACCAGGAAAAGAACGATATTCGGACGGGTCGCGTGAACGGACGGAACGAGGGCGACAAACAACAGAATCTGAGCGAGCAGTCCGCGGCCGAATCGTGGAAGTCGCTGGGTCATGTCCTTGCTGCTCGGATTCCAGGGGCTGAACGCAACGTCTTCTCCATCCGGTCCAGAAACCGGGCTGCGGCACCACGGGCCTCAGTTTGGCGAGTGGATTTGGACCTTGGACCTTGGACCTTGGGGCTTGGGGCTTGGGGCTTGGGGCTTGGGGCTTGGGGCTTGGGGCTTCCGAACGCGGCCACCGCTCGTACGCGGGGGCACCGACAGTAGACTGTAAGGCGCGTCGACTGGACATTGCAACACGGACCGCTCATAAAGGTCGCCGAGGAAAGGACGCCGGCAATTTCCTGCCCCCCCCTGCCCTTTCTCAGGAGGCACGGGGAAGCTGTTCCCGCGATTAACCTGAGCAAAGGGACACAAGGGATGCATACCCGTGGATGTTGTCTCGGCTTGACATTGTGCGTTCTGGTGATGTCGGGGCACCCCTCGCTCGCGGACACGCCCACTCGTTCGGATGTAACTTACGGGACGGCCGGCGTGTTGTCTTTGAAGCTCGATTTCTACGAGCCAACCCAGCCTCGCCGCGAACGACCTTTGCTGATTTGGATTCACGGCGGGGCTTGGCGTTCCGGAAGCAAATCGGATGTACCCGTAAAGGGACTTCGCCATCACGGGTTCGCGATTGCGAGTGTCGACTATCGGCTCTCGCCGGTGGCAAGGTTTCCAGCACAGATTCATGACATCAAGGCGGCAGTCCGGTACTTGCGCCTTCATGCCAGAGAACTGGGGGTAGATGCAGATCGATTCGTTTTGGCTGGTGCATCCGCAGGCGGGCATCTCGCGGTGTTGTCGGCCGTATCCGATGGCGTACAAGAGCTAAGTGGCGTGCTGCCGGCGTCCCAGGAAACCTCATCCGGTGTCCAAGCCGTCGTTTCGTTCTATGGGGCCGGAAATCTGCAAACCATTCTGTCACAGTCCACACCCTATGGGCTCAAGGTGCGAGTTCCGGCGTTGGAACTGTTACTGGGGGGAGTGCCTGACAAGGAGCCCGCATTGGCTCGATTAGCCAGTCCCGTAGTGCACATCGATTCGAATGATCCCCCACTGTGGCTGTTTCATGGCGATCAAGACCCGCAGATGCCGATTAACCAATCGCACGAATTGGTCGGTGCCTGCAAACGAGCCGGCGTACCCGTCCAATTCGAAGTCGTACACGGAGGAGCCCATGGCGGAGCCGAGTTTTTTTCGGAGGAGAGGCTGCGTCGGTTAGGAGACGAATTGCATGCAGCTCTGCACCAGACAGGTCGGTCAACTTCACCAGAGTCCAATGGGGCGCGGGAGGGTAAGAAAGCCAAGGTATATCAGTTGACTCGCGCCGACATCGAATCACTTCCGAGCATGGACGACTTCCGGGATCAACCAACCGACCAGTTTATTGTGCCTTGGGATGTCTACCGCACGGGGCATCCCTATCTGGGATCGCGGGCGAAGAGGCCTCATACCGGCGGGCACCTCTATTTTCATGTTCCAGACGTGGTGTTGGATCCGTCACGGCCCGAGACGTATCCGCCGATCTACGCGTGTGCCAATGGCATTGTGACAAGAGTAGACGAGGCCTTTCGACTGCGCCCCATCTATTTTCCCAATTCAGGAACGACGCGATCCAATGTACGGTACGGCGTCGATTTCGCGTTTGCTCGTTCGGGCAACCGACCAGTCACTTTTCACTATAGTATTGAGCCGATGGTGGACCCTGGCGATCTGGAGTTCTACCGCCGATTCTTGCTTGTCGTTCCTGGTCAACGCGTTCGTAAAGGAGAAACGATTGCCAGAATGTACCTGCCGCCAAAACGCGCGGACTTCGAGAACTCGCACATTCACTTCAATCTGATACGTGAACGACAGTTTCAAGCACCGTCGATCTTCAGTGCATCCATCGTCGAGAAGTTTGCAGCCGGTTGGGATCAACAACGCATGCGTGAAGACTGGCCCATACCACCGTGCATGGGCTGGCGCATCGAACCGGCGGAAGATCCTTTCGCCGAACCGTAACCAGGCACCCGTTGATCCCGCTCAGGAGTCGAGACCATGTCCACGATCAATCGCCGGCGGTTCTTGGGGACCACGACGCTGTCCTTGGCGACGGCGGCCGCCTCGGCTGGAGCCGCGGAACGATCGTTTGACGGAGTGGTGTTTTCTCGCCGCCGCCTGGATCAAGCGCGGGCTAACGTGGCCCGGTTTGAATGGGCGCGCCAACGCAGCGAGCAACTCCGTCACGCCGCCGCTCCCTGGATGAAACTCAGTCTGCAGGAATTGTGGGAACTCGTTCCCGGTCCCCGCCTCGGCCGCACAATCGATGTCGTCATGACCCGAGACTATGCGGCTCGCACCACGCGGCGCAAGCCCTGCCCGACCTGCGGTCAGGATCGTGGCTACGAAGTCCGACCCTCGGTGGGGCGTTTCACGGTGTTCTGCACCCATTGCCGGGACCGCTTTCCCAAAAACGATTTCGGCCGGTTCTTTCAGACAGCTCGGGGCCGCGATGGGTTCTTCGACGCCGCGTCAGGAGACCGCCAGTTGCTGGTGCCTGAGACGCGGCCTGCCGATGGCTCCTCGCGTCCGATCGTGGATGAGGGATCGGGATGGGCAGACGGCGACGGATTTGTATATCGTTTCGTGCCGTATGCGGTAGATCAGTTGTGGAATGGGTTGATCTGGGGCATCCGCGATCTGGCAGATTGCTGGGCATTAACCGGAGACCAGGGCTGCGCTCGCCGCGCGGCCGTGCTGCTGGACCGCATCGCGGATTGTTACCCCGACATGGACTGGGCACCTTGGGCCAGGAGGGGGTGGTACCATTCCGATGGCGATTCCAGACGCGGAAAGATTTTCGGCCGTATTTCCGAGAGTCGAGTCCTTCCCAATCTGGTGCGAGCCTACGATCAAACGCTGACCTTTGTCGCCGACGACGACGAACTGCACCGCTTCCTGAAAGAACAGGCGACTCGGTGGAATCTGCCCGCTGAGAAAGGGACGCCGGCCGCCTATCGCACGGCGATCGAAGAGAGGCTCCTCAGGACGGGACTGCGCGCGATCCAGGACGAACAGATTCGCGGCAATCACGGGATGCATGAAGTGGCAGCCGCCTGGTGCGCCGTCTCTCTGCAGGACGAAGTGGAGACGCGAAAGTGGTTGGATTGGGTGTTCGCCGAATCTGGCCTGCGCGTGCCAGAGATCGTCCTGGCCCACATGGATCGGGATGGCTTGGGAGACGAAGGAGCTCCCGCCTATTCCTGGGGTTGGGGTCTGGCATTTCACGAATTGGCCGAACTCCTGCGACTCTACGGACGATACGAGCGGTGGGTCCTACCGCGCGACTTCATTCCGTACCGTCGCTCGTATACGGCCGGGAAGCGTCTGGCCTTGCCAGACGGGCGAGTTCCCACCGTGGGTGACTTCGGCAGTTGCATGGAAACCGCCCGTCCGCCGAATGATGTGAACCATCTGTTCGAGGGCTTTCGGCTGACACGGGATCCGGAAGTCGCCGCTGAGCTGGTGGCTCTGCAGCCAGACGGCGACGTGTGCCGCGACCCGTTTGACGACGCCCCCGAAGCCTGGCCGGCCCGTCTGCGGGAAGCGGCCACGAATTCGTTCCTTCCAGTACCCGGGGGGAGCTTTGTGCCGGGATTTGGCCTGGCGACCTTGGCTCTTCCCGAAGCGCAAGGGCAGCCGGCCGTGTGGATCGCATTCGGACGGAACCGCGGTCATGGTCATCCCGACAGTCTCAATCTCGGCCTGGTAGCCCACGGAGTCGATCTGCTCCCCGATATCGGCTA